>NZZH01000007.1 GCA_002702405.1 Flavobacteriaceae bacterium
TTAAAATATCATGATCGCAAAAGTATGTAGTTTTTTTTAGAGTTAATATTTTTATGTTTCTAGTATTAAAAATTTTAATGTATTTATTTTATTTTTACGGCCGATTTAAAGTTATTAAGCTTCATAGATGTTGATTGAACAAATTTTAACTAAGTGTTTATCCCAGATGTCATATTATATTGAGAGTAATGGAGAAGCTCTAGTAATTGATCCACTAAGAGAAATTGAGCCATATATCAGTAGAGCTAAAAAAACTAATTCTAAAATTAAATACATTTTTGAAACTCATTTTCACGCTGATTTTATAAGTGGACATCTATCATTGTCCGAGCACACCGGTGCACCAATAGTTTTTGGTCCATTTGCAGATCCAAAATATGATTTCATGATTTTAAATGATTCTGAAGAACTAAGAATTGGAAATCTTAAAATTATTGCACTTCATACTCCCGGACATACAATAGAAAGCACTTGTTATTTATTAAAGGATGAAAACGGAAAAAATCATTCATTATTTACTGGAGACACTCTTTTTTTAGGAGATGTTGGAAGGCCAGATCTTGCTCAAAAGTCCAAGAATGGATATAGTGAAAAATATCTTGCAAGACTATTATATAAAAGTCTCAGAGATAAAATTTTCCCTTTAGAAGATAATGTAATTATATATCCTTCTCATGGTTTTGGTTCAGCCTGTGGAAAAAAAATTANTAAAAAAACAATGGCTTTACTAGGTGATGAGAAAAAAACAAATTATGCTTTGAATCCCAACATTTCAGAAAATGAGTTTATTAATGAACTTATTACCGGATTAGAAAAACCTCCCAAATATTTTCCTTCTAATGTTAAAATGAATGTAGAAGGTTATCAAAANACCTCAAAGGTNATAGCTGATGGGTTAAAACCTCTANGCGTTNATGAATTTGAAAATCTCTCCAAAAGTAGAGATGTNATTATACTAGATGTTAGAGATAAGAATAAGTTTGCATCAGGTCATATTCCAAATTCATTATTTATTGGTATAGATGGAATGTTTGCTCCATGGGTAGGAACAGTTATTGAAGAAATTTCAACACCTTTACTTTTAATCATTCCAAACGGAAGAGANAAAGAAACAATTAAAAGACTTGCAAGAGTTGGATTTGATAACACGTTAGGATATCTGAATGGAGGTTTTAAAAGTTGGAAAAATGCTGGGAAAAAAATTGATCATATCAATATAACTTCACCAAATGACTATGAAGAAAAATCTAAAAAAAGGTCCATCAAAGTCTACGACGTTAGAAAACCTTTTGAATTTAAAAGTTCTCATCTAAAAAATTCTATCAATATTCCATTAAATAATTTGAATCAAAACATTAAAGAATNTGAAAAAGAAAATGAATTGTTTTTACACTGTCAAACTGGATATAGGAGTATGATAGCCAGCTCATTGCTAAAAATAAAAGGCTATAAAAATGTAAATGACATAGATGGTGGTTTAATGGCTTTAAAATCTTTCGGAATTAAAACGTTTTCCTCAAAAATTTTAGTCAACTAAAATAGTTAGTGAAAAATTAAGTGAACTAAAAAAAGACTCAAAACTAAGAATATTGCTAAGTTTCTTTCCCTTGAAGAATTAAAATAAAATAAACTTTTAATTGAATTCATTTTACCTCTGCTTGATACTATAGCAATGGTTAACCCTATTATTATTACCCAAAAAGCTCTGACAAAATAATTCATATCAGGGACAAAGTTTTTAAAAATTATATTTATTGGAATACACATAAGAAATGCAAACAAAATACCTTTCCTATTTGGAAACAAAAATAAAATAGAAGAACATATAATAATAACTATTGCGCAATTTATGTAATATCTAAATTCATTTAAATCATGGGTGAATGCAGCCCCAGGATTTTCAAATTTTAAATAAAGTAGAATAAATCCCATTGAAACAGCTGTAAAAAAGCTAAAAATAATTGCCTTCCTNCCTGCATTAACTTTTTGATAATCAGTTGCTCTTTTATTGATGTATGAAGAATATATATCAACAGACCAAAGCGTTGCTAAAGAATTGAAGGTAGAGTCTACCGTACTCATTAAAGAAGCAAATAATGCNCATAAAATTATCCCTTTTAGCCCAGTTCCAATATAATTTTGAATTAGATAAGGAAATGCCATATCTGGTTCTGGCANAGAATCACCAACTATTCCATAAAGCGCAATTCCTGGAATAACAATTATTATTGCCATTACATATTTTAGTAATCCCCCTACCATTAAGCCAGTTTGAGCATGGTATAAATTATCTGCAGCGAGTGATCTTTGTAAAACAGTTTGATTTGCACACCAATAATTTATATTTAAAAAAAATAATCCAAACAGATGTGTCCAGGGAAGCTTCTCATGATCAGCTGGTAAATGAAGATGCATTTTTTCAGAAGTTTGCTCATATAATTCAGACCAACCTCCTAAATTACTAATGGAAACAATTAAAACGATTAATCCTCCTGTCAAAAGGATTATGAACTGAATAACATCAGTTCTTACGACTGCTGAAAGACCACCTAGATATGTATATATAGCAGAAAAAAGTCCTAACAATAAAATTAAAATGGCTATCCTAATGATTCTATTTTCATGAAGAAACATCAAATAATCTTTAAAAACCATTTCAGCGGCATAGGCTCCCCAAAAAAGGGCTGCTCCGAGCGTTATTGTAGAAAATAGACTAATGTTGGCTATTGAATAAAAAAGAGCAATTCTTTCGCCTAATTTCTTTTTGATAAACTGGGTAATTGTAACAACTCTCTCTCGAATAAAAAATGGCACAAAAATAAATGCTGCAATCAACAAACCTTGGATTGCATTGATTTCAAGATTAGCTTGTGCCAAGCCATATAGGTATGCTGATCCCATCATTCCTAAAAACTGGTATCCATTAACATTTGTAGCTATTGTAGATAAAGCAATTGAAGGCCACTTAAGTTTTCTTGAACTTAAAAAATACTCATCCGCACTTAAATTTTTATTGTATCCTTTCGAGACAGCAATGAAAAAAATTAAAAAAAAGTAACTAAGGACAATTATTAAATCAATCACAACTAAAATTTAAAATCTTGGACCATCTCCTAAAGGAGTTTTTGGAGTTCCTCTTGGAATCCTATTCCTTNCCTCAGGNAAAGAAATTGTTTTTAATCTTGGAAGGACCAGTTTAGCAAAATATCTGGCTTCCTNATGATGTGGGTATCCAGAAAAAATAAATGATTTTACACCTAATTCCATATATGATTTAATCTTTTCATACACCTGATCAGGATTTCCAACAATTGCAGCTCCACAACCAGACCTGGCTAATCCAATCCCAGTCCACAAATTAGGTTCGACAAAAAAATCATTATCAGAGATATCCCTCATTTTTTTTTGACGATATACTCCTAAAGATTTTGCATCTAATGCTCTTTCTCTAATTTCTTCCCCTTTATCCAATTCTAATCTAGAAATTAATTTATTGGCATGTTTTTTTGCTTCCTTCTCTGTCTCACGAACAATTATATGTACTCTCAAACCAAAATCTACAGAACGCCCATAATCTTNAGCTTTTTTTGTCATTGAAATCATTAATTCCTTTAAATTTTCCATTGTTTCTGGCCACATAAGGTAAACATCACAATGTTCTGCACATAGATCAACACCCTCTGGAGAATAACCACCAAAATATAATAATGGTCCTCCATTTTGCTGATAAGGTTTAACAGGAGATGAAGGTAATTTAAATTGATAAAATTTTCCTTTAAAATTAATCTCATCACTGTTCCAAGCTTGTTTTAAAATTGAAATAACCTCACGGGAACGAGCATATCTATCTTTTGATGAGGTTTTAGTTCCGGCTAAATCAGATGAAATTATATTAAGGGTTAATCTACCCCTTAAAATATGATCTAAAGTTGCAATGCTTTTTGCTAGCATTGGTGGATGGATTTCTCCACACCTTATAGCTGGCAAAAGATTTATCCTTTTTGTCATTGGAGCAATTGCAGATGCAAAAGTCAGCGTNTCTTGTCCAACTTGATATGATGAGGGACACAAGATATTTCTATAACCCAACTCATCAGCAATTTTTACCATTGACGAGGTATTCTCCCAATTACTTCTGTAAACGGGATCTCTCGTCCCCAAAAACTCGTCATCACCATCGCACAGTGGAGCAAACCAAGATACCTCAGCTCCTTCAATTAAAGAGGATTTAAATTTGATTGACATGATATAAAATCACCAGTATTTTGTATAGAGAGCTAATTTTTAATTGAATCAAATATTAGTCGCAAAATCTATTTCCCAATTTCAACCCATCCTCCCATGTAAACAATATATGCGGTTCCGTTTTGTATATATCCAACTCTATTCATTCCATACTCATCCATTAGATCACTTCCTNAGGTTTTACCACTAAAACTTGATTCTGTTCTACCATTATAATAAATAATAGCTCTCCAATTACCTTCATTTACATCGACAAATCCTGTATAACCATTTCGCCAACCTGAAAAATCATCATATCGTCCAAAAATACTAGATGAATTATTAGATNAATTATTAGATGAATATGATGTTTTTCCGAGATCTGTTTGACCGAGTCCAATAAGTACTATTATACAAATTGTTGCTANGACTTTATTTTTTTTTGTCCAATCAGATTTTTTCCAAACCAGATATAATCCAACAGGAAAGAAAAAAATTAATAGTGTGATTATTCCCCAATCTTTTTGATACCATTTCTTTTCCATAGTGATTTAATTTTAAGCTAATTCATAAAATATTATTTGTTTTGTCATAGATAAATATAAACTATCTTTTAGAAAATCTTGGACTATCAATAGATCTATCTGATGATTTGTAAAACCCATCCCAGGTGATTAAACCCATCTCTCTTACCTTAACAATTGGTATATTTTTAGTTTTTGGATCACTAAATCTGTAATCCCATTTACCCAAAACTCTGTTTAAACACTCTCCTGCAACGTTTGCAATGTCTGGCCAATCGGAGTCATCTAAAACCTTTGTAAATTCAATCGTTTGTTCCTCAGCATTATATTTATAAGCAACATCTCTAAGACAATACTTATAATTATCTCCATCTTTCTTAGTATAAAAAGTCGCTTTTGTTTCTTTAAAATCAACATACCAATAATACATGCATCCATATTCAGAATTGCAACCGTTAGGATAACCAGCAAAACTGTATGTTTGTCCAGATATAAAATTGGATTTAGAGTTGTCTGGCTTAAAAATATCAGGAATTAAAATGATCAAAACAAAAAAAGATGTAACTAAAATTTTTGTTGAAGAATTCCAATCAGATTTTTTCCACATTAACCATAATCCTATGGGAAAAAAAAGAAACAAAAGAACTATTATACCATTGGTTTTCTCATACCATTTTTTCATAGATTTAAATATATGACAATTTAAGTAATAAAATTTATGAATAAATAAATTTATGCCATTTTGTCATTTTTTTTAACTTTGCTATGATTTTGCAAATTAAATTTTAAAAAACAAAGGGCAGGCTATGAAAAGTGATAAATTCACTGACACCACCCTTGAAAAAGATCCAAATTTTGTCAATGGAGATGTTACTATTTTATCTCCAAAACAGAAAGGTAAAACCAAAAAAATCATCAAAAGTCAAAAAATTGACAGCAAAAATACTAATACAAAGAAGGTATACATTGAATCATATGGATGTCAAATGAACTTTTCAGATAGCGAGATTGTTGCTTCAATTCTATCAGAACAAGGGTTTATAAATACTGATAAGATTTCATCAGCTGATCTTGTTTTAATTAACACCTGTTCTATTAGAGATAAAGCTGAGAAAACGGTTAGAAATAGACTTCATCATTTTAACTCTTTCAAAGAAAAAAACAGAAGCCTGAAAATAGGTGTCATGGGTTGTATGGCAGAGAGATTAAAAGAGAAACTTCTCGAAGAAGAAAAAATAGTAGATCTTGTTGTAGGTCCTGATGCTTACAAAGATTTNCCCAAGTTATTAGANGAAATAGAAAAAGATCGGGANGCAATTAATGTAATTCTTTCAAAGGAGGAAACNTATGGTGATATTAATCCTGTGAGAATAAATTCTAATGGGGTTGGTGCTTTTGTTTCAATTATGAGGGGCTGCGATAATATGTGTACTTTCTGCGTTGTACCTTACACAAGAGGAAGAGAAAGAAGTAGAGACCCGAAAAGTATTTTGAATGAAATTGATCAGCTGTCAAAAGATGGCTACAAAGAGGTAACCCTTCTAGGACAAAATGTAGATAGTTATTTATGGTTTGGTGGTGGTCCAAAAAAAGATTTCAAAAAGGCAAGCTTGCTTCAAAGAAAAACAGCAGTTGATTTTTCAAAATTACTTAGTCTAGTTGCAAGTGAACACCCAAAAATGAGAATTAGGTTTTCAACTTCTAATCCGCAGGATATGTCTATTGATGTAATAAAGACAATGTCTAAATATGAGAATATATGTAATCATATCCATCTGCCAGTTCAATCAGGAAGTAATTCGGTTTTAGAAAAAATGAATAGGAAGCATACAAGAGAGCAATACATCGAGCTCATTGATCAAATCAAAGAAATTATACCCGATTGTGGGATATCACATGATATGATCGCTGGTTTCCCCGATGAAAAAGAAAAAGATCATAAGGAGACTCTAAATCTAATGGAATATGTTAAGTATGACTTTGGATTTATGTTTTCTTACTCAGAAAGACCAGGTACCCCTGCTGCAAAAAAAATGAATGATAATATACCTGAAGAGATAAAAAAAAGACGACTTCAAGAAATTATTTCTCTGCAACAACTTCACAGTAAGTATCGTTCAGATTTAATGATTGGTAAGAAAGTTTGTGTTCTAATTGAAAAAAGCTCAAAAAGATCTGATGAGTTTTGGAGTGGCAGAACCTCTCAAAACAATGTAGTTATATTCCCAAAAGAGAACTATAATGTCGGAACTTTTGTTGATGTTGTAATTAAAGAAACAACTTCTGCAACTCTTAAAGGAAATGCTATCGCTATCTCATCTAACATTTAAAAGATTATTATGGAATCCATTCAAAACATAAANCAAAGATTTGAAATAATTGGAAATCATTTTGGTCTTAACCGTGCTCTAGANAAAGCATTNAGAGTCGCCGGAACAGATATTACTGTTTTAGTTACTGGAGAAAGNGGAGTTGGAAANGAAAATATTCCAAAAATAATCCATCAATTTTCTNCCAGAAAACANTCNAAATATATAGCTGTTAACTGTGGTGCTATACCAGAAGGAACTATAGATAGTGANTTATTTGGNCANGAAAAAGGNGCCTTTACTGGAGCAACCAATACAAGAAGTGGTTACTTTGAAGTTGCTGATGGAGGAACAATTTTTTTAGATGAAGTTGGTGAGCTNCCTCTCTCAACNCAAGTTAGNCTTTTACGNGTNATGGAAAACGGNGAGTTTATAAAAGTTGGTTCATCCCAAGTTCAAAAAACTAATGTAAGAATTGTTTGTGCAACAAACTTAAATATGCAAGATGCAATCAAAAAAGGNAAATTNAGGGAAGATNTATTCTATCGNCTAAGNACAGTTGANATTTCGCTCCCTCCNTTAAGGGAAAGAAAAGAAGATATAANTCTTTTATTTAGAAAATTTGCNTCAGACTTTGCTCANAAATATAAAATGCCNACACTTAGATTAGATCAAAANTCTGAAAANATTCTAACNCAATACAATTGGGAGGGAAATATTAGACAACTTAAAAATNTTGCTGAGCAAATGTCAGTACTAGAAAAAGAAAGGGAAGTTGTTCCTGAAGTTTTAAAAAATTATATTCCAGAAATCAATAAAAATCTTCCTGCCCTTATTAATCAAGAAAAAAAGGATAAAAGCTTTTCATCTGAAAGGGAAATTTTATACAAAGTTCTTTTTGATATGAAAAGCGACCTAAATGATCTTAAAAAACTAACANTAGAGCTAATNGAAAATGATAATTTATCTTCATTCCAGAAAAAAAACTTAGATCTAATAAATAAAATATACGGTGAAAAAGATAAAAATACAGATAATTCACTNGAGGTTATTCCAAATAAAAGTGATAAAATAAAAGAAAATNAAGAANTGGATGCCTCTAANAAATATGAATATGCTGAAACTGTAGTTGAAGAAGANCCGCTTTCATTAATTGANAAAGAAAATGAAATGATAAAAAAGGCNNTNATAAGNAGNANTGGTAAAAGAAAATCTGCTGCTAAAGAACTTGGGATNTCAGAAAGAACACTNTANAGNAAAATNAAACAGTTTAATTTGAATGAANATGATGAATAAAAAANNTTTCTTNTNCTTATCAATTCTTNTTTCTTGCNNGTTTTTNATTAGCTGTGGNATTTATTCTTTTACAGGTTCATCAATTCCTCTAGGAGCAAAAACATTTCAAGTTAACTACTTTGAAAATATGGCGGGAAACAGACCAGGATCAACTGTTGAACCAGGTCTGGATAGAGATTTTACAGTAGCATTACAAGATTATATCTTAAACCAAAGTAATTTAAATCTAGTTAATAATGATGGAGACCTTNTTTATGAGGGAGAAATAACCCAATATGGTGTAACTCCAATGGCTTCAACTGCTGAACTAACCGCTGCTCAGAATNGACTTAGTATGAGCGTTAATATTCGCTATATAAATACAAAAAATGAGGATGATAATTTTGAGAGACAATTTTCTTTTTATTTTGATTTTCCTGGAGAGTTACAGGTTTATGATGTAAAAGATGAAGCTCTTAAAGAAATATTTGAAAGATTGACTCAAGATATTTTTAATCAGACATTAGCAAAATGGTAGAGGTNAAAACATCAAAAGATTTTTCTGAACTAATTGCTAAATTAAACCCAACAAATGAGGAACATAAAATTGCTTTGGAAAAAATAATTAAAGACTACCCATATTTTCAAACTCCTTTCCTCTATTATTCAAAGCTTTTAAAAAACACTAATCATTATGATTATGAAAAAATTTTAAATCAAACTGCTGTTTTAACAAATGATAGAAAAGTTTTGAAACTATTTATTGATGATTTTAGATTTAATCAAGTTAGTAAAGGGACAAAAAAAATAGAACCTCAAACAAATAAAAGCAAACTCAAACTTAGCTTCATTGAATGGATTAAATACAGTGAAAAAAAATCAGATCCTATTTTAGATGCTAAAATACCTCTTGAAAATAAAATCAATATAATTGATGATTTTATAGACAAAAATCCATCAATACAAAGAATTGATAGAAATGATGAAACAAGTGATTTAGAACTTGAAAACGTTTTTTCCCCAGAGGAGTTAATGACTGAAACTTTAGCAAAAATCTTTTTAAAACAAAAAAAATATGGGAAAGCACTAAAAGCATATAGGATTTTGAGTTTGAAATATCCGGAAAAAAATGCTTTCTTTGCAGTCCAAATAAAAAAAATTAAAGAGATTCAAGATAAAGATTAGTATATTATGAATACAAGTTTTACAATTTTTGTTGGTTTAATTATTCTAGTTTGTTTTCTTCTTGTATTGGTAGTAATGGTTCAAAATCCTAAAGGAGGAGGCCTATCGTCATCTTTTGGGGGTAGCTCACAACAATTAGGGGGAGTTCAAAAAACATCTGATTTCCTTGATAAAAGTACATGGATACTAGCTGTTTTTTTATTAGTGCTTATCTTACTCTCAAATATATCGCTAAACCAAAATTCTCAAGGCCTAGAATCTCGCCTCATAAATGAAAACAATATAGAAGAAAGTACTATGGAAAGTATTCCTGAAGTACTTCCTGAGATTCCTGAAGAAACAATTGATCAATAAAATCATGCCATACTGTCATTTTAAATCTAAAATATTAAGATAATCTAATTGAAAATTGAAATGGCACGATTTATGAAACTTACAAATTAAAATTTATAAAATGAGTAAAATTAAAATTCAACCCCTAGCAGACAGAGTTCTAATAGAACCTGCTGCTGCAGAAACAAAAACATCTTCCGGTATAATTATTCCTGATACTGCAAAAGAAAAACCTCAAAAAGGTACTGTAGTTGCTGTAGGTCCAGGTACTAAAGAAAATCCAGTTACTGTAAAAGTTGGTAATCAGGTTCTATATGGAAAATATGCTGGAACTGAACTCCAATTGGAAGGAGTTGATTATTTAATGATGAAAGAGAATGATATTCTCGCAATTGTATAACCCTAAAAAATATATAAAAAATGGCTAAAAAAATTCAATTTGATTTAGATGCACGTGATGGCATTAAAAAAGGTGTAGATGCACTTGCAAATGCTGTTAAAGTCACCCTTGGGCCTAAGGGAAGAAACGTGATAATTGGAAAATCTTTTGGGGCCCCACAAGTAACTAAAGATGGAGTTACAGTTGCAAAAGAGATTGAACTAGAAGATGCGCTAGAAAACATGGGAGCACAAATGGTTAAAGAAGTTGCTTCTAAAACTAATGATTTGGCTGGTGATGGAACAACTACTGCGACGATCTTAGCTCAGACAATAGTTAAAGAAGGCTTAAAAAACGTTGCTGCAGGTGCCAACCCAATGGATCTAAAAAAAGGAATTGACCTTGCTGTTGCTGAAATTGTAAAAGGATTAGGCAAGCAATCTGTCGAAGTAGGTAATTCCTCTGAAAAAATTAGACAAGTTGCTAGTATCTCTGCAAATAATGACGAAGCTATTGGAAAGTTAATTACTGAGGCTTTTGAAAAAGTCGGTAAAGAAGGCGTAATAACCGTTGAAGAAGCCAAAGGAACAGATACTTATGTTGATGTTGTAGAAGGTATGCAGTTTGATAGAGGGTATTTATCCCCCTATTTTGTAACAGATTCTGAAAAAATGCAAACCGATCTAGAGAATCCACACATACTTCTATACGATCAAAAAATTTCAGCCATGAAAGACTTACTTCCAGTTCTAGAGCCAGTTGCTCAGACAGGGAAACCTCTTCTGGTAATTGCTGAAGATGTTGATGGTGAAGCACTTGCTACTCTTGTTGTAAATAAACTAAGAGGTGCTTTAAAAATTGCTGCAGTTAAAGCCCCAGGATTTGGAGATAGAAGAAAGGCTATGCTGGAAGATATTGCTATTCTAACAGGAGGCACAGTAATTTCTGAAGAAAGAGGATTTAAACTTGAAAATACAACAATTGAAATGCTAGGTACTGCTGAAAAAGTTACAATTGATAAAGATAACACTACTGTTGTTAATGGCGCAGGTGACACAAAATCAATTGAAGCTAGAGTAAATCAAATCAAATCACAAATTGAGACAACTACCTCTGATTACGATAAAGAAAAATTGCAAGAAAGATTAGCAAAGCTCTCTGGTGGTGTTGCAGTATTGTACGTAGGAGCTCCCTCAGAAGTTGAAATGAAAGAAAAGAAAGATAGAGTAGATGATGCTCTCCATGCCACAAGGGCAGCAGTTGAAGAAGGAATTGTTGCTGGTGGAGGCGTAGCTTTATTGTCTACTAAAGAAAATCTTTCAAAATTAAAAGCTGAAAATTCTGATCAAGAAACTGGCATTCAAATTATTTTAAAATCAGTTGAA
>NZZH01000008.1 GCA_002702405.1 Flavobacteriaceae bacterium
TCAGGGAGCTCTTAGAAGCGCTTTTCTTATTAAGACAGGATTAAAAAAAGAGGTTTTCATTGGAACAACAGTAGTCATTTCATCTTTTGTTGATTTAACAAGGTTAAGTGTCTATTCCTCTAACTTGATAAATATTGATCTTTCTGCCTATTCGTCATTAGCTTTTTTTTCAATTTCTTCTGGAATTATTGGCTCATTNTTAGGACATAAANTTCTCAAAAAAATAACATANAAATNNATAAGGCTTTTGGTTGCATNNCTTATTATTTTTCTNGCATTAGGNCTTCTTTTGGGGTTACTNTAATTTTATTACNCTTTATAGTCNANCTANAAAGNNAGANAAGAAGATTTAGAAAAANCTNTTTNAGTTACTTAGAAAAATAATAAACCANNAATATGAACTAAATAAATTANCAGATAAATTCTATAGTAATTTCTTACTCTTATNTATTCCTTATTATNAGGATATAAATTAAGAAAAAGANCCATTATTTCTTTTTTAAATANNGGTTTTATNTTAATCNTCCAATCATTTGTTTGATAAACAATTTTTCTAAACTTACTTCTAAAATAAGTNCTTGGTATACCCCAAAGAATTAATAGAACAAGTAAAATGTTTGTTACCATTTNAATAAAAGCATGGGNGTTTTATCAATNTATTCNTTNTANNTTTTTAAATGTCCCCATTTCTTNTTTCCATTNGATTCTANAATTCTNACACCACTTATATGAACTAGNAGAANATAAGTGAAAATTGGAGAGATTAACGTNATGTATTGCCAATCAGATANTGANGAAAAAGATANTACTGAAATNCCAAGCCATAAAANAATTTCTCCTAAATAGTTNGGATGNCTTGACAAAGNCCAAAGACCNGTTNTTATNAAGTNATCTTTATTTTTNTNATCTTTTCTAAAAATNGTTTTTTGATAATCAGCNANNATCTCTATTGCTAGTCCAAAAAGAAANAAANAACTTCCTATATAAAACCANNTATTAATTATCANACCTTGATCACTTGCCATTGCAGTTAAAGCACAGGCNGAGCAAAGTGAAACCCACATNCCTTGAAGAGTCCATGTCATAAAAAATTGAGTAGGNGATCGCTTAATTAATCGAAANCTTTTNTCTTCTCCNGCTTTATNAATTCTTAAAAANAGAAANCTACCTAACCTTANTGCCCAAAANCCTATAAAAAAAACTAAAATAAGATTNCCCAGATTAAANCCNTTGANAAGATAACTCTGATAANAAACATATGAAATAATAGAAATGTATGTAAAGCTTCCAGAAATATCATAAAANTTTTCAGTTTTAAANAGAAAGGCTGGAACAAATAATACCCANTGAATAATAAAAGCAAANAGAANAGCGCTTTTAACNAAACTAATTTCAGTTAAAAAAGCAATCAAATAAGAAATTGAAAAAGCTATAAANGAAAATANAATNTATAAAAGTNGTTGTCTCATANTNTGATTTAAAATTATTCGTATTGAATTTCAATGTGAATCTCGTTTCTTCNATTAAAGAACTTGTATGGNCCATTATAAACNAAAACATATGGNATGCCNTTTGTTTTAATATTTAANTCATTAAGTGATTTTAATAAANTATTTGTNTGCTGAAGTTCAGTCTTATAATTNCTGTAGCCACTATATCNGATNGAAGCTATATNNANTGGATCAGAAAAATAAGATTCAACNTGATCGCCTTTNGGNAAAATCAGTGAATCTTTAACNTATTTATTTGGAAGAACGAATTCCATNGTTTTCTTGTCAATAGACATATAAACNGGAGTTGTCATTGCNATTTTTTCATTCTCTGTATTATTNCCNGAAATATATCTAAATAANTTTCTNAAATTATTATTNCNTCCNTACTCAGANGATGTNTTTACTTTTGCAGATCGAGGATAATANCTGATNTCTATTTTATCTTTTTTTTCTAAAACTTNATATGGTTGGGATTCATAACTTTGAGCCATAATATTAATTGAAAGAGCCAGTGAAAAAAAATAAATCGAAAATAATCTCATTTAGGGATCAAATTTAATATAAGATTTAAACAACTTTTAATAATTAACAAACAAATTTAGTTATGAATTTAAATAATCTAAAACCAAAAGAAATATTACCTGGATTTTATGGAAAAATCATTCATGGAGAAAAAATGAGTTGGATTCTTTGGGATATCAAAAAAGGATCNAAATTGCCTGATCANCATCATGTAAATGAACAAATTATGTATGTAATTNAGGGNGAATTAGAGTTTACNNTAAATGGTAAAACTTCAATATGTGGNCCNGGTACNGTAATAGTAATNCCNTCTAATCAAGTGCACTCTGGAATTTCCAAAACCTCATGTCAAATACTTGATGTTTTTAGTCCTACAAGAGANGANTATAAATAATGNGAGTATAAAATAATATGATATATTNGTTGAAATTAGATTTCAAGCTTAATACATTTTAAATGAAGATAATTAATATAAGAGAAAAGTATGAGTCNTTTAGTGATTACTGGAANCCACGAGTAATTGCAGAATTAAATGATCAGCAAGTAATTATTGCTAAAGTCAAAGGNGAATTTGTTTGGCATAATCATAAAGCCGAGGATGAGCTTTTTAATGTAATTAAAGGAAAGCTTCGAATGGAATTTCGTGACAAANTTGTTGAAGTAAATGAAGGAGAGATGATAGTTGTTCCAAGAGGAGTAGAACATAGGCCAGTTGCAGATGAAGAAACATGGCTCTTGCTTTTTGAGCCACTAAGCACAAAACATACTGGTGATATTGACTCGAAAAGAACAGTTAAAAAATATCCTAGAATATAATTTGATTAATAAAACACTATATTTCGTAAAAATTAATTTTAAAAACGATGAAAAAAATACTTATTCTAACTCTAATAGTTATTAGCTCTTGTCAAGAGAAATCAATTAAAAATGACGCTCCTTTATCTGGTATAATTGATCAAGAGAACGAAAAGACTATCATAGTTGAAAAACTTGCTCAAGGGTATGTAAATGGAAAATTTGAAGTAGCTGAAGAATATTTCACAGAAGATGGTATACATAGAGTAAATGATGCTGAATATTCAACAGAAGAAATTATCGCAGGCTATAACTTTCATTCCGTTTTATTTGATGATATAAAGCATAATGATCCTTGGGTAACAACAATGATATATAACAACGGTCAAGTTTTTACCAATCAGTGGGCCAGATGGACAGGAAAGTCAAAAATTTCTGGCGATGAATATCAAATCTTTTTCTACTGTGCATGGCAATGGGATGATGATAAGATAATGGGGACTAGTTGTTACTTTGATACAAGTGTTTTTGAAAATGAAACGAAATTGTATCAAGCGAAAATTAATCCTAATGGTCTTAACTAACTTATAAATTAAAATGAAAAAAATTATAATTACAGTTTTGATAACATTTATAGCTAGCATTGTAGTCAGCTCAGTGCCAGGTTATTTCTTCTATGCACCACATCAAATAGAGTTGAGTGGTCTATTTCCAGATGCAGTTCCTCCAATTCCGGACTTTTCCTATATGACGTTGGGAGCTCTTTTTTTTATGATTTTTAGCGTAGTTGTATTTGATAAAATGGGCATAAATAATCTTAAATCTGGTGCGATTGCTGGAATTTGGTTTGCTCTTCTTGTATTTTCCTTTTTTGATTTTACATTGATGGGGCTTTTTAATATCGTTACTCTTGAATTTGCTTTAGTTGATATAGCTGTTAGTGGTGTTATGGGATGTATTCAAGGAGCTGTGATAGGTTGGTCGCTTGGAAAATTTTAAGTATTAGTCATACTTTATAAAACAAAAAAAGCCTTTTAACAAGGCTTTTTTTTATGTTTGTTGTTATTAATCATAAATTAAAATAAAATGAAAAAAGTAATATCATTAATTCTTTCTCTTTCATTTGTATCAGTTTCAATTGCTCAGTCAAATCCAGATGCTGAATATTGGGTGACTTATCAGTATACTCCAAAAAAAGGAATGACTAGCAAATTTGAGAATGCAGTAAGAGAAAAAACTAAATTATATAACAAAGCAGATAATCCTGTTTATACAGCAGTAGTTACTACTGGAGAATTATCCGAAAACGGAAGGTATGAGAGGGTAATGCCACGAAGAGACATTGATTGGTTTATTAAAGATCGATCAGTAGAAGGAAATTATTGGATTAACAATGTCGATAAATATATTCAACAGGGAGAGGGTCCATATGTATGGATGAGAGCTAAAAACCTCAGTATTAATTTTGATGAGCCTTCTCCTACTAAATACCTAAGAGTCCTTACCAGAGTTATTAAAAACGGTAATAACATGGATTTTTGGAGGTATCTTGGAAGATATTCAACTGTTTTGAAAAAAACTAGACCTGATATAAAGTGGGCAGTTTTTAGATTAGATTCAGGAGGAAATGCTAACACAATAAGAATAGTAACAGCATATAATGACATGAAGAATCCACAAGGAGAAACAAAAGGAGGCGAAACACAAGAAGTGTATAATGAAATGTTTGGTCCTGGTTCTTGGGAGGATGATTTTCAGAAATATAATGAGAGATTGATTGAATGGGCACGTCCTCAATTCAATTACCAGCTTAGAGCAGATTTGTCAACTGGTAATTAATTTTTTTCTTCTTACAATAAAAGCCCTCAAAAGAGGGCTTTTTTATTATATTAGAATCCTTGACAGAATAAAATAAAAAAATTGAATAAAATGGTTGAAAAATTATNTAGAAAAAGAGTATTAATTCTATTCATATTCTTAACTAATGTTAGTTATAGTCAAAATATTGACGAAAAAGTTGAAAAGTTACTCTCTCAAATGACACTAACTGAAAAAATTGGTCAAATGAATCAATATAATGGATTTTGGAATTTCACAGGTCCTCAACCAATAAGTGGAGATTCAAAAAAAAAATATGATCAATTAAAAAAAGGTCTAGTTGGATCCATGCTAAATGTAAGAGGGACTGAAAATGTTAAAGAAGTTCAAAGAATAGCAGTTGAAGAATCTCGATTAGGCATACCACTTCTTTTTGGATTTGATGTAATTCACGGATATAAAACCCAAAGTCCTATACCATTAGCAGAATCAGCCAGTTGGGATATAAAAGCCATTGAAAGATCAGCAAGATTAGCTGCAAAAGAAGCCAGTGCAGCTGGATTGAATTGGACTTTTGCTCCAATGGTTGATATTTCAAGAGACTCTCGTTGGGGTAGAGTGATGGAAGGTGCAGGAGAAGATCCCTTTTTAGCTAGTATGGTTGCTTCAGCTCGTGTTCAAGGATTTCAGGGGACTGATTTAAGTGACCCAAATACCATTTTAGCATGCGCAAAACACTTTGCAGGATATGGTTATGTTGAAGCTGGAAGAGATTATAATACAACAGAAATATCTCTGAATACATTATATAATGTAGTACTTCCTCCGTTTAAAGCTGCTGCTGATTCAGGAGTTGGAACATTCATGAATTCATTTAANGATTTAAATGGGATTCCATCTACTGCNGATAAATTTTTACAACGAGACATTTTAAAAGAATTATGGAAATTCAAAGGATTTGTTGTTTCTGACTGGGGTTCAATTAGAGAAATGATAGATCATGGCTTCGCATCTGATCGCAAAGAAGCTGGGAGACTTGCTGTTTTTGGTGGATCTGATATGGATATGGAATCATCTATTTATATTGAAGAGTTAGAAGGATTAGTCAATAGTGGTAAAATCTCTACCGATTATATTGATGATGCAGCTCGAAGAATCTTGCGAGCAAAATACCTTTTGGGTCTATTTGATGATCCCTATCGTTACATTGATTCTAATCGTGAAAAAAGAATTATCGGTAGCAAAGAAATATTAGATGGAGCATTAGACATGGCTAAAAAATCAATTGTCCTTTTAAAAAATGAAGATAATTTACTTCCTTTAAAGAAAAAAGATCAAAAAATAGCATTAATTGGTCCTCTTGCTGCTGATAAAAATAGCCCTCTGGGAAATTGGAGCATTGCAGCCGAAAAAGGTTCGGCTATATCCGTTGTTGAAGCAATGCGAAGATATAAAGGGAATGGTTTAATTTACAAACAAGGAGTTAGACTAATTAATAAAGTCCCTGATGGTTTTCATGAAGAAGTTTCAATTAATAATACTGATAGAAGTGGCATTGATGAAGCAGTATTAGCTGCTAAAGAAGCTGAAATAGTAATTATGATTCTTGGAGAATATGGTTATCAATCAGGGGAGGGAAGAAGTAGAGCAAATCTTGATTTCCCTGGCTTGCAACAAGAATTACTAGAAAGAGTAAGAGAGGTAAATAAAAATATTGTTCTTGTTATAATGAGTGGTCGTCCTTTGATACTTAACTGGGCAGATGAGAATATACCATCAATAGTTCAGGCTTGGCATCTAGGAACACAAAGTGGATATGCTATTTCAGAAGTTCTTTATGGAGATTATAATCCTAGTGGAAAACTAACCATGAGCTTTCCAAGAAGTGTAGGTCAAATGCCACTGTATTATTCTCGTAAAAGTACTGGTCGACCTGGTGCAGATGGAGAAGATCAAGGAAGTGTTTTTTGGTCTCATTATCAAGATGAAAAAAACTCCCCTTTATATCCTTTTGGTTATGGTTTAAGTTATACTTCATTTGATTATAGTCAAATAACCTTAACTGATTCAAAGATGAGTCCCGATGAAACNATAAATGCAGATATAACTATCACCAATACTGGCAAAGAAAAAGGAAAGGAAGTTGTTCAGATGTATATACATGACAGGTATGCTAGTTCTACTCGTCCGATCCGAGAGCTTAAAGGTTTTCAAATTGTTGAATTAGATCCAGGTGAGTCAAAAACAGTGACTTTTAAAATTGATGAGTCTTTACTTAAATTTTATAGTGGAAATAATAGGTGGGAAGCAGAACCAGGAGATTTTGATATTTATATTGGCACAAACTCAGATACTAAATTAAAAGCTAGTTTTATTTTAAATGATTAATCATCATTAAAAAAGTTAATATTTAAAAGAAAAGTTATTAAAAATCTTTTTGGTAGGGTCAACAAGAGAAATCAATTTTTTCCTCTTCCATATTTTGATCAAATATTTCATCTATTACTTCTTCTATAATTTGATCTTCAATCTCCTCTATAATGCTACAATTAGCAAAAAGTAAAAAACAAAAAATAATTAAGTTTCTCATACTTAGGTATTTAATAAATATCATACCGATATTGTAATAACGAATAATTTATTGGGGTATTGTGTTTGATTTTATACGACCACAAACTGCTAAAGCATTATAATGATCTATATTTAACAGTGTTTTTCCGTTAGATAAGATTGAACTTTTATTTGAATTAGTAACTCCAAGAATGTTTTCTAAAATTTCTCTGCTCTCATCTGCATCTGCAAGCAGTGGCATTCTTTGATCATGAAGAAACCTCAGAGCTTCTTTGTCTAANTCTGAGTAAACATCGTTTTGACCAACATAATAAATGGGGTTCATAATACTTGTTTTATCAGTTGTGTGTTTAAGTCCAAGAATATGTCCTAATTCATGTCTAATCGTCCATACAATAGAACTATTTTCTGTCATTTCTGGTCCATTAATAAAAACTCGTCCTTCATTTATATATCCGTTAAAGTCAGAAGACCAACTAGCATATCCCCAATACTTTTCAAGTTCTATGTTTTCATATTCTGGATAAAGATCCTTAAATGAATCTGCATCAGTAAAAAACATATGAACATTAGAAGCAGAGATATCATTTACTCTACTAGATAAGAAGCTACTATCATTGTCTAAAAGATTATTTAATTCTTCTAAAAAAAGTACTAACTCACTTTTGAACTGATCCGAAGGATTTCCATCTAAAAACACCTTCATCTCTTTCCACTTACGTGTATCCATTGGTCCATTCTCTCCATCACCTATAACGATCTCTTGAAAACGGGTAATTAAATCTTGTTTATTAAGAAACTTAGGAGCAATCTCTATATCAGTATCAAGATTTAATATTAAAGGGTTCTCTCTTGATCCATCCGTCCACCCAATAAAAAAATGATTATCGTCTGCAACAGGAGTAAGAACTACTTGAGTACCTACCTCAAATTCACCATTGTTGGGATTATCATACGATACAGTTCCTCCCGTAACAGCAAAAACTGTTAACTTGAATGTTGGAATAGTAACAGTTTCAGCTTTTTCTTTTGAACAAGAAATCAAAAAAAGAATAGATAATATTGAAAGTTTTATTTTCATAATTATTTAAAGCTGATAATATTTAGTTTATATCTAGTATTTTTTATATTGCGAACTTAATCATAAACTAATTAATAATGAAAAATTTATACATNACTCTATTTTCTATTCTATTTATATCATTAAGTATTAATGCTCAAATAGTAGTCTTTCATCCTGTTAAAGTTCCTAGCGAGGAGATTGAAAAATTTATAGAAATAGAGACTAATTATAGCAAAAAAACAGCGCAAGATGCAGTAAATAATGGAAGCCTAGAAGGGTGGGCACTGCTTAGAAGATTTAATCCTGATCCCGATGGATATAACTTCATGTGGGTAAACATATATAAAGATATTAAGACAGTNGTTGAGAAAGGTTCCTGGTGGGGTAATTCAGAAAAAGTTCTTGGAATAAAACCGTCGGTTTTATATGACTATGGTAAAAACGTTACTGCTGATAGAAGATATTATTATGAAATGGAACTTCAAATCAATGGTGATGATGCACCTGCATTTGTAATTTTCAATTTTACTACTCCAAGTGATGTTGATGCAATGATCAATCAAACAAAAAAATATGTTATGCCGCATTTTTCNAAAAATATGAAGAGCTCAGGTATGGTAGGTTGGGGTTTAGGTACAAAAATAACACCCCAGGGTGAAGAGTTTTCTTCAGTCATGACTTATGATTCATACGATAGCTTAGAAAACGTTATGCTTCATCTTGCAGGAAAAGGCATAATCGAAGGACTTCCTTTTGATAAGTTANCACCTGTAGATTGGACAATGAGACCAATAATGAGTGTTCTATCAGTAACTGATCCTAGACAATAATTTTACTTCGTTAAAGTTAAAAATCAAATATTAACCCCTTATTTCAAGGGGTTTTTTATATTTATATAAAATAAAACATAAACCAATTAGCAATGAAAAATATATTTTTAGTCACACTTTTAATAGCTTTAATAGGCTGTCAAGAAAAAAAAGATCCATTCATACATCCCGCTTCACTTGAAGGGAATTATATTGAGTGGCTTGGAGAGAACCGAATAGCAAATGAATTAGCTCTAACAGGCATGTATCATTTTATGAATGCTGAACAAGAAAAAGCATTTACATATTTTGAAGAGGCCTTAAGGTATGATCCNAGNATGTTTGCTCCACATGTATGTCTTGCAGAGATGAGTGCTGATGGTTCTGAAAAACAAAAATATCATATTGAACAGGCTAAAAAAAATGTTGATGACAACAACATAACATCTAAAAAATTTGTTTCTATTTTAGATGCTGAACCTGATGGATATTGGGGTTACTTTGATTCATCAAAAGCCCTTGAAGTATGGAAGGAAATGCATGAGCTTGAACCCAAAGGGAACTTTATTAAAGCCTTTTATGCTTATAACATTAAAGATCTAGATGAGAGTATTAAGGTATTAGAAAAATTCGCTAACCAGGCTAAAGAAGAAGGTGAAAGATACGGTCATCTTTTAAACACTCTGGGATACAAATACATGGCCAAGGGTGATATGAACTCAGCAAGTTCATACTTCAACGCATATATCAAAGAGTATGAGGATGGTTACAATCCTTATGATTCAATGGGTGAATTTTGGCTTAATAAAGGTGATACGCTAACTGCAAAGTCATATTATGAGAAAGCGATTGAAAAATACCCGTTTGCAAGAAATGCTAGAGGTGTGTTAAGTCAAATTGACTAAACCTATTCAAAGAATCTACAAGTATTTATCCCTTTCTTTGTTAAGCTAATATTGATAGTGTTTAAGGTAAAGTGTGCATTTTCAAAGTGACACTCAAGTGACACTATTTGAGAAAATAGATAGTTCTTAATGGTTCTTGTTACAATAAATTGGACACTTTTTAACTGCTTTCTTGACACTGTTGGAATTGACAATATTTTTAAAATTCATAACTTGAACGAAACAACCAATATTATGAAAAAGCTACTTCTTGTTTTGCTGTTTATTCCACTTGTTTTATTTTCTCAATCTAAGTATGATTCTATTCAAATTACATCTCTTGATGCTTATGGATTTTCANTAGCAGGATCTAAGCAAAAAGATTTGTATTATNNAAAAATCTTNGATAAATCATATTATTACAGGGGTTCTAGAGAAAATTTTAACGGTACAAGAGAAAATCTTGTTTCNGGAAAAATGGAGAAGAATTATGATTTAAATGGAACATTAAGAGAAGAACTTTTCATTAGTAATAGTTNTTTGTTTAAAAGCTATTTGAAATTATTTAATGAATGGGGAAAATTAAAAGTNGAAATTTCATTAAATGAAAATGGATTTAAAGATGGNATAGAAACATTTTGGAGAGATGAATTTAACGATCATAAACCAGATCCTCCACTTTGGAAACAAAGGCAAAAGATTTTTTCCAATGGAAATTTTATTTCGGAAAACTTTTTTAAATATAAGACAGACGTTGTAGAATCTGAATTAACCGTTTTAAATGATCATACTGAGTCAACTAGTCTTCATGAAACGACTATTGATATTCGATTTTACCTTAGAAAAGTTTATGCAATGGATGGTAAAAATCGTGCGGAGCAGACGTTTTCTCGTATTTACAAAAATGGCGAATTTACTGGTTTACACGGCACGAATGGAAAAGCTGGAAAAGATAGAGAATGGTGGGCAAATGGAAATTTAAAAAAAGAAGTAAATTATCAAAACATCGAAATCATTAAAGATGAATTTATCATTTATTCTACCACTAACAATAATTCAAGGTTTTATTTGAATAACGATAAAGTTGGATTTTCCCGCGAATGGGATGAAAGAGGAGAATTACTTTTAGAAAAATATTTTGAAAAGAATCTGTTAAAAACTTTTAAATCATTTTATGATTCAGGAAATTTAAAAGAAGAGAAATTAAATGATTACGAGACAAATGAGATGGTTTTAAAAAAATATTTTGAAAACGGAAATTTAAAAGAAAAAGAAAAAAGCAATAATAAGATTATAACTAAAGAATTAAGTAAATATAGCGAGGGTGGTATATTAATTTTATATGAGAATTACGACAATTTTAAGCTAACAACAAGAAGTAAATTTGATTCTTTAGGAAAACCAATCTTTAAATTTGAAAATGGGATTACTTATTATCTTGGCAATAAAGTTCTTGAAAGAAATAATAATGCAACTAAATCCTATTTTAAAAATGGGCAATTAGCCTCTTTAACTCTATCAAATGACTCTTTGTATAAAAAAACTAGGTGGCTTATTAGTGGGGAAAAGGAATTCGAAAAAGTATATAATCATACTAACAATACAGGAAATATTAAAATTTGGAAAAACAAAAAATTAGTACATGATATAAATTTATTTAAAGGAAGTGTAATTGAAAATTCAAAAAATAAAATTGAAACTACTAATTTTCTTAATTATTCTAGAGAAAGTAGTGGAGTAGTATATTCTTTGAAGATTAATTCGAATCGTGCTTCTTATGGTCAAGATGGAAGAGAAACAGAAGATGATAAAGAAATCGAAATATTTAATTCACCATATGGTGAAAAGATTGGAGAATTTAATGATTATTTATCTTATTTCAGTGAATATCAATATGATTATGAAGAATATGGGATAGAATTTTATGATCACATAAATGGACATTTAGAAATAGGACCATCACTATGGATAAATGATGATGTTGTTTTTTCCAGCTGGCTTAAAATGACTCAGTATGGAAATGCTTGGGCACCTGGATTAGTTTTAAGATCTAAACCAGAAAAAAATTCAGAGAAAATTATTGCCTTTCAAGGAGAATCATATCATGTAAGTCTAATAGGAGAGTTTATAAATGGATACAGTAAAGTCAGGGTTGATTTTTATGAAGAAGATCCTTGCGAGGGAGGTAGTGTTAAAAAAAGCTGGGAAGGTTGGGCAAAAATTATTGATGATTTTGGAAAACCAAATATTGATTATCCACCAAGAGGATGTTAAGTTTATAACATTATATAAGCTCTAATCTCAAAAGAAAAGGAAATTATTAATTTATAAGGAAAGGAAACGTATGGATTATAACTCGATATACTCTCAAAAAAAATCACCAATATCTATAGAGGAAGTTTTTTTTGCCAAAATAAAACATAAAAATAATTTTGATGAAAAGGTGGTTAATTAAAAACGAAAGGTGGTTTTGGGCTACGGCAATTGTTTGTTTAATTGTTGGATATACTTATCCAATTGAATCAGAAATTCAAAATATAAGCGCTGCAATAGTTTCAATAATTGGAGGAATAGGTTTTATTCTTGCTGCAATTTCAATTGCATTAAAAGCAAAAAATAAAAAGGGTGATCCTCCTAGATAATAAACCTTAGGCGACAAATCTGCTTTTTGTTTTCCAGAGCACTCTCTTTGTTTCTTTAAAGCTTTTTTTTCTTCTCCTATCAGCGTATGATGTTCTCAGGTCTAGTTGATGATCAGATTTCATATTATGGTTGATTATTTTGACGCAAAAGTATCAATTTAATATGACAAAATGCACATGTTTCTATTTGAAAATTTTATAGATTATAATTAAAAATAATAATCTAAATAATTAAAGAATACTTTGCGATTTAATCCTAAAATTGCCCTGCAAATTACTACCTTTAAATATGAATTTATTATACAAAGAGAAAGATTTTGAAATCTACTCTTCAGAGGTTAAAACAGAGCTTTCAATGCCTTATTTTGAAGATGGAATTTCTGCTGGATTTCCATCTCCAGCAGATGATTTCTTGCACGGGAGACTTGATTTAAATGAATACTTAATAAATAATCCTTCTGCCACTTACTATGTTCGAGTCCTTGGTGATTCGATGACTAATGCTGGAATAGCTAGTGGTTCTTTGTTAATTGTTGATAAATCAATCGAAGCATCTAACGGAAAGATAGTTGTTGCTTTTTTAGACAAAGAATTCACAGTTAAGCGAATAAAAAAAATAAAAAATAAAATACATCTTAAAGCTGAAAATGCAGGCTATGAGGATATTGAAATAACTTCTGAAATGAATTTTGAAATTTTTGGTGTAGTTACTCATTCCATAACTAAACATAG
>NZZH01000036.1 GCA_002702405.1 Flavobacteriaceae bacterium
CTTGGTTCTGATGTTGTTGGTAATTTTGCCCCAGGTAAAATAGATGGTTTGATTGGAAAAACTTTTATCGGCAATGTTGATAAGGGTGTTTTTGGAGGAGTTTATTATTTTACGAGTACTTCTTCATTGGATGCTTATCTAGAGTCTGAACTATGGAAAGGTATTGTTGCTCACCCGAACTTAGTTAATTTTAAAACGGACACATACGGGATAGCTCCTATTTCAGATGTTTCAAACGGAATAGCTTCAATGAGAAAAATGACTAATAATCAAGATGAAGTTACTGGAAATAGTATTCTTGTTGTCAACTACGAGTTGAATGAAATGACTCTGGAAGATCACGCAAAACTTGGTTCTGATGTTGTTGGTAATTTTGCCCCAGGTAAAATAGATGGTTTGATTGGAAAAACTTTTATCGGTAATGTTGACAAGGGTGTTTTTGGAGGGGTTTATTATTTCACTAGTTCTTCAACATTGGACGCTTATCTAGAGTCTGAACTATGGAAAGGTATTGTTGCTCACCCGAACTTAGTTAATTTTAAAACTGACACATATGGTATTGCACCTCTTTCAGTTATTTCTAATGGGGTCCCAATTTTATAAGTTTTTTATTAATGAGGAATAAAACCTTTTACAAATAAGTAAAAGGTTTTTCTATATTATTTCATTTTAGCATAATCACACATTATGTATCTACGAAAAAATAATAGTATGGGATTTTATAAAAAATATAAGAGATTAAATATTTTACTTTATCTTTTTGTTAAAATATTAATTNTCAATTCTTGTAACTTAAATAATTTTAAATCTCAAATGAAAAGTTATTTTGGTTCTTTGCCAAATGGTGAAAAAATTTATAAATACAAATTAAGTAATGGTTACATGTCTGTTGAGATTATTAACTATGGGGGTATTATTACAAATATAAATATCCCGAATTCTCAAGGAATTAATACGGATGTTGTTTTAGGCTTCGATACTTTTGATCAATACATTGAAGAACATCCATATTTTGGCGCAATTATTGGTAGGTACGGAAATAGAATTGCTAACGGGAAATTTAGTTTAAACGGAATCAATTATCAATTAGCAAAAAATAATGGAGAAAATTCTCTCCATGGTGGACTAATTGGTTTTGATAAAGTTTTATGGTCCGTAAAGGAATTAGATGATNATAAAGATCCAGGAATAAAACTCACTTATTTTTCCAAAAATATGGAAGAGGGTTATCCTGGTAATGTTCAAATTGATGTAACTTATATTTTAACAAAGGAAAATGAATTAAAAATCCTTTATGAAGCAATCACTGACTCTCCAACGGTAATCAATTTAACTAATCATTCCTATTTTAATTTAGGAGGAGAAAGTTCAGGAGATATTTTGGATCATTTTTTAACTATCAACGCTGATTCTTATCTTCCAGTTGATAAGAATATGATTCCAACTGGTGAAATTCGAAATGTAAAAAATACACCTTTTGATTTCAGTGAAATGAAAAAAATTGGTTTGGAAATAGAAATTCAAAACAATCAGTTAATTATCGGGAAAGGATATGATCATTGCTGGGTTTTAAATGATTATGGTAAGGGGATTAGAAAAATTGCGGAGGTTAAAAGTATCAATACTGGAATTAACATGGAGGTTTATTCTGACCAACCTGGAGTTCAATTTTATACAGGGAATTTTCTTGATGGGTCATTAAAATCAAAGAAATTAAACAAGTATAAAAAAAGATCTGGATTTTGTCTTGAAACACAACACTTTCCGGATTCCCCTAATCAGCCTAGTTTTCCAAATGTTATACTTGATCCTGATAAAAAATATCAAACACAGACATGGTATAAATTTTCTACTAAAACATATTAAATGAAAAATTTTTCAATTTCAATCATAATGATTTTCTGCGTTCAATTAATTTTAGCTCAAAACGATAAAATTTTTTTATATCCAGAGGGTATTCCTTGTAAAAGTGATTTAGAGACCGAGTTAGATTATGACTCATCTGGCAGAATATTTAAAAAAGTAAGTGATCCAGAAATATGGTATTATCCTTCTGATAAAAAAAAGAGTAAAGAAAATAATGTTGCTGTACTTGTAATTCCTGGTGGAGGATACTCGGGGTTATGGTTTGATAAAGAAGGCGTAGATGTTGCTAAATGGTTAAACAGAATAGGAGTATCTGCCTTTGTTCTCAAACATAGACTACCACATTGGGAATCTAAAGATTGTAGGAGTAAAGTTGCTCTCATGGATGCACAAAGAGCGATGAGAATTATCAGGAAAAACTCTAAAAGTTGGGATGTAGATCCTAATAAAATAGGAGTATTAGGATTTTCAGCTGGAGGACATCTTGCATCTACTTTATCTACTCATCATGATAATGGATTGGATCTCTCGGATTTGGAAATTGAGCAAACAAGTAGCAGGCCTGACTTTAGCATTTTAGTCTACCCCGTCATTACAATGAACAAACCATATACTCACAATGGATCAAGAGAAAATTTATTGGGTAAAATACCCTCCCAAGAATATTTGGATTATTATTCTAATGATTTGCAAGTTAGGGAAGATACACCTCCAGCAATTTTGATTCATTCAGATGATGATCAAGCTGTTCTTCCAGAAAATAGTATTCAGTATTATTTAGCACTGCGTAAGTATAATATTCCTGCTGCTCTTCATATTTGGGAAGATGGGGGTCATGGTTACGGCCTTGGAAAGGATAAAGGATCTATTAAAAGTTGGGCCAAAATTTGTGAAGAGTGGATGATACAAAGAAGGATAATAAATTAAAATTTAATAAGGAAGTATTAAATGCGTCATCTTTCATTTTAATTAAATAAAATGAATCAATAAAAGAAAATAAATTAAGTTTTTTTAATTCTTTAAATCCATAAATTTGCACATTAAAAAAGTAACCATAAATGACAAATATTATAGAGAAGGAATTATTTCCTTTAAGAGAAAAATTAAAAAACCATAAGCTTTATTCTAAAATAAAATCTCTTACTGACATCCAAGTTTTTACTGAATTCCATGTTTTTGCAGTTTGGGATTTTATGTCACTTTTAAAAGCACTTCAAAGGGAACTTACATGTGTAACTATTCCATGGAAACCTAAAGGTTTCCCAAAAGCATCTAGACTAATAAATGAAATAGTTTGGGGAGAAGAATCTGATATAGATCATGATGGAAAAGCAATGAGTCACTTTGAAATGTATTTAAATGCTATGAATGATATCCAGAGTGATCTATCTAAAGTAAAATCTTTTTTATCAAATTGGGATAATAAAATTAGCCCAACTGAAAATATTGAAAAGGAAAAATTGCCAAAATTTGTTTCAGATTTTTTAAAATTTACTTTTGAGGTTATTTCTCTCAACAAGGAGCATGTAACTGCAGCAGTATTTACTTTTGGAAGAGAAGATTTAATTCCTGACATGTTTATTGAAATTTTAAAGAACATCAAAGAAGAAGACAGAGTAAATATTTATCCTTTGATTTATTATTTTGAAAGGCATATTGAGGTTGATTCTGATGAACATGGTCCTTTGGCTTTAGAGATGGTTAGCGAGTTATGTGGGGATAATGAAACCAGATGGAATGAAGCCAAAATTTATTCAAAAAAAGCAATGGAGATGAGGATTAAACTTTGGGATGGAATTTACTCAATGATAAATTAAGCCATAGTATTTAATTTGTTCAAGTTTTAAACTTATTGAGCAAGAATAATATATATTAGAATTGTAGTTATACATAAAATTAGAGATAATGTTTTTGTATGTTTCCAAGGTTTCATTTCTGAATTTATTTCTCCAAGACTAGAAATAATTTTTTTATTAGGATAAATTGAAGAGACTGCATACATAATTATTAGATTTAATAAAAACTCTATTCCCCAAATNTGCACAAAATGAATTTCAACTTTTAANATAAAAGTNGTTGTTAAATAGAAAATTANACCAAAAAANAATCCTGCTTTAGCTCCATTTGCNGATATTCCTTTTAAGAAAAACCCAGCCAACATAATGGATGCTATTGGNATAAAAAATATTCCGTTTAATTGTTGTAATAATTGATATAAACCATCAGGAGCATTTGCTACCATTGGAGCAGCAAAGATTGCAAAAACAGCNAAAACACTTGAAGCAATNTTACCAACTAGAACTAACTTGCTGTCATCNGAATTTTTAGAAAAATGTCTTTTATACACATCAACACTAAAGATTGTAGCTGCACTATTTAAGACACTATTAAATGTACTCAAGACAGCTCCCATTACAATAGCNGCAAAAATTCCAACAAAAGTAGCTGGNAATAGTTTTTTTATCAACTCAGGATAAATCATGTCTTGATTTTCATAAAATGAGTCACCATAATAGTAAAAGGCAATAACGCCAGGAAGCATTATAATAATNGGNATTAAAATTTTAAGTACACCTGCATAGAGCAAACCTTTTTGTGCTTCTACAAGATTTTTTGCACCAAGAGCNCTTTGTATAATTGTTTGATTCATNCTCCAGAAGTATAANTGATTAATTATTAGACCTGTAAACAATACTTCAAAAGGCATTACAGAATCTTTTGCGCCAATTACATTAAATTTTTCTGGAGCATGATTATATAGTTCAATTAATCCAGAAATAGGATTACCGTCCCCAATACTTGTTAGCGCAATTAGAGGTATCGAAAGTCCTCCAATTAATAGNCCATACCCATTAATCGTGTCTGAAATTGCAACTGCTTTTAGTCCTCCAAAAACAGCATAAATTGAACCTAGTATACCAATAAAGATAACTGTTAACCAGAGCGCACTCTCTTTTGTTATTTTTAGAGTCTCTGAAATATCAAAAATACTTTCCAAATTGATAGCTCCTGTATATAAAACAATTGGAAGTAATGTAACAACAAAAGAAATCATTAGAAAAATCGCCACTATTGTTCTTGTGCTACTATCAAATCTCTCCTCTAAAAATTGAGGTATAGTTGTCAATCCCATTTTTAGATATTTTGGCACAAAATATATTGCAGCAGCAACTAGGGCTATGGCCGAAGTAACTTCCCAAGCAATTATAATGAATCCATTTTTATATGAAGATCCATTCATTCCTATAAGATGCTCAGTAGAAATATTTGTCAGCAGCATAGATCCAGCAATAACAATTCCTGTTAAACTTCGACCNCCAAGNAAATAGCCGTCTTTTGAACTCAGATTTTCATTTCTTAGTTTAAACCAGGAATAGATTGCAACAAAAGCGGTAAATGAAATGAATGTGAAAGCTGTAAACATATTTTTCAAAAATTATTTTCCAGGACTTTATAATATTTCAGATATTTTAACCCTTCTTTTTTCTTGCATAGATTTTTTAGCAGCCAAACCAATTACTAATGCCATTAATCCGTCCTTCCCATTTACGGGTGGTTTTTTATTATTTTTTATGCATTCAATAAATGATTTCATTTCATTGTAATAAGATTCAGAGTATCTATCCATGAAAAAATCCATTGGGAGAGACCCCTGAGAACCTTTTTTATCAAAAAGGTAGAAATTGTCATGTAGTTTATTGTCAGATCCACACATTCCTTTTGATCCAAAGACTTCAATTCTTTGATCATATCCATAAGCTGCCTTTCTACTGTTATCAATAACTACCATAGCATTATTTTCAAGAGTTAAAGTTATTACTGCTGTATCAATATCTCCATTTTTTTCAATTTCAACATCATTAAAAACTACACCTTTTGCATCTACTTCAACAATCTCTTTTCCACTAATAAATCTTGCCATATCAAAGTCATGAATTGACATATCAAGGAATAGACCTCCAGATGTTTTAATATAAGATATTGGAGGAGGGGAAGGATCTCGACTGGTTATTTTAATAATTTGTATTTCACCAATATTTCCATTAGAAACTATTTCTTTTACTCTTTTAAAATTTGGATCAAATCTTCTATTGAAGGCCAAAAATAAATTTATATCAGCTTCATCTATTGCCTTTATTACCTTGCTAACAGTATCTAAAGATAGATCCATTGGCTTTTCACAAAAGATTTCTTTACCGGATTTTGCAGCCATCATTATATGGTCAGCATGAAAGTTTGTAGGTGAACATATTACCACAGCATCAATATCTTTGTTGTTTACTAGATCTTGATAATTATTATAAAAATTAGGGATAGAATATTTTTTGGCTAATTCTTTAATATTTGGATTAATATCAGAGATAGCAACCAGTTCTATATCATTAAATTTATTTGCTAGGTTTTCAAGATGAATACTGCCCATTCTTCCCAAGCCAGCAATTCCAAATTTTATTTTTTTCATAGATTAATTTAAACTAGAACTTTCTTGTCCAGTCTTTTGGCCATCTTTCTACAACTACTTTTGTTTGAGTAAAAAACTCAATAGCATGTCTTCCCTGTCCATGAAGATCTCCAAAAAATGATTCTTTCCAGCCAGAAAAAGGGAACTGAGCAACTGGAGCAGCTACTCCAATATTTACACCAATGTTTCCAGCCATGACCTCNTTTCTAAATTTCCTTGCAGANAGGCCATCTTTTGTAAAAATACAAGCCATATTTCCATACCTTCCTTTATTTATATAATCAATCGCATCATCTAATTTTTTAAGCTCTATTAAATTCATTACAGGCCCAAAAATTTCTGTATTTAAAAGCTTTCCATTTAAGGGAAGTCCCTCAAGTATTGTTGGAGAGATGAAATTTCCTTTTTCATATCCTGAAATAGTTTTATTCCTTCCATCAACTAGCAAATTTGAACCTTCATTAACACCTTCTTGAATTAGATTTTCAATTCTAACTTTACTATTGTTAGTTATAACAGGACCCATTTCTACATTTTCTTCAAGACCAAAACCAACTTTTCTTTTTTTAGCAGAATCTACTAGAGCTTCTTTTAAGAGACCCTTNTCATCACCAACAGGTATTATTACGGATGCAGCAAGACATCTCTGTCCGGCACATCCGTATACAGAATCAATAATAATTTGAGTTGTTGTTTCAAGATCGACATCGGGCATTATTACCAAAGGATTTTTAGCNCCCCCTTGAGCTTGAACTCTTTTCCCATATTTACTTGCTTGGAGATAGATATATTTTGCAACTTGAGTAGATCCTACAAAACTTATAGCTTTAACTTTTGAATGTTCAAGCATTTGATCAACGGATTCTTTTCCTCCATGAACTAGGCTTATAAGGCCTTTTGGCAAATCAAGATNTTTGTCGATTAATTCAATAATAAACTGCATTGTCAGAGGAACCTTTTCAGAGGGCTTTATAATAAATGCATTTCCAGTTGCTATGGCATATGGCAAAAACCAAAAAGGAATCATTCCAGGAAAATTAAAAGGCGTGATACATCCACAAACGCCAAGAGGTTGTCTTATCATAAATTCATCAATTCCTGGCGCTATATTCTCTGAAAATTCAGATTGATTCATCACATATGCACCACATGCAACCTCAACGTTTTCAATTGCTCTTTGAATTTCACCTTCAGATTCTTTCAGAGTTTTTCCGCATTCTGTTGTAATGATTTTTGAAATTTCTATTTTATTTTCTTCAAGAAGCATTTTTAGTTTAAAAAGCGGCTGAACTCTTTTCATTGTNGGGACATCTTTCCATTCTAAATAAGCTTGATGAGCAGATTTTACTGCTTCATCAATATCTTTTGAAGTTACTTTTCCAGAAGGAACCTTTGCCAAAACTTCCTGAGTAGCAGGGTTGATAACATCTAAAAATTCTTTACTATTAGAATTCACCCATTTACCATTTATATAATTTTTTAATTTTTCCATTTTTATCTATAGTCTATTAGACTTTAAATATTGTTTCTGCATTTTTTTATCNAATTCATATTTTTTTCTAGCTTTTTTAACATCTTCAGAAATTGAAATTTCAGGAACTGGCACTTCCCACCATGAGTAAGAGTAACCATCCAGTTTTCTATCTCTAACTGTTTCAACATAAATTACACTTGTTTGATCATTTTTTTTGGCTTTTACCAATGCATCATTGAATTCATCAATTCCTTTAGGTCTATAAACTTTTGCCCCTAAACTTTCTGCATTTGCAGCTAGATCAACTGGCAAGTAATCTCCCTCAATTTTATCATTTTTTTTATTTCTAAATTTAAAATGTGTTCCAAAACCTTCTCCACCAACAGACTCAGATAAGCTCCCAATACTAGCATATCCATTATTATTTATGAGAATCATGATTATTTTATAACCCTCCTGTATCGTAGTAATTAGATCAGATGGAAGCATAAGATATGTTGCGTCTCCACACATTACGTATACCTCTCTTTTAGGATCTGCCATTTTTGCACCAAGGCCACCAGGAATTTCATATCCCATACAAGAATAACCATATTCAAGATGAAACCCTTTGGAGTTTTTTGTTCTCCAAAGCTTATGTAAATCACCAGGCAAACTACCTGAAGCACATATTAAGACATCCTTGTCATCAATAAATTTATTTAATGCACCAACATATTCAGATTGTAAAGGTTTTTTTTTGTTAATTGGTTCATATGCTATTTCAACTATTGAGTCCCATTCTTTATTATAATTTATAATTTTATCAGTATACTTTTTTTCAGTTTTAAAATCTTTAAGTTTTTCAAGGAGTATTTTTAACGTGTCTCTAGCATCTCCCTGAAGAGGAATTCCAGAATTTTTATATACATCTACTTCAGCAACATTAATATTTATAAATGAAACATTAGGATTTTGCCATGCAGATTTTGAAGCAGTTATAAAATCACTATATCTAGTCCCAACACCAATAACAAGATCAGAGTTNGAAGCTATTTCATTGGCTCCTTTTGTTCCTGTAGCTCCTATTGCTCCTAAATTAAGTTCGTGTTTATAGTGTAATGATCCTTTCCCAGCAAAGGTTTCAACAACAGGTATTCCTGTAGATTCTGCAAAATTTGTTAAAATATTCTCTGCTTCAGAATAAATTACACCACCTCCAGCAACAAGCATAGGATTTTTAGATTTTTTGATCATTTCCACAGCTTTTTCTATTAAATATGAATCTGGCACGTTTCTTGGGACATACCAAATTCTCTTTTCAAATAATTCAGAAGGAAAATCAAGGGCTTCTGTTTGAACGTCATGAGGCATGCATAAAGTTACAGAACCAGTTTCAGATGGAGAGCTTAAAACTCTCATGGACTCCATTAGAGCTGAGGCCAATTGCTCAGGTCTGTTTATTCTATCCCAGTATTTTGAAATGGGTTTAAAACAATCATTGACAGAAATATCATTAGATGATGAACTTTCTAATTGTTGCAACAATGGCGTAGCTGTTCGTTTAGAAAAAAAATCGCCAGGGAGTAATAAAACGGGCAATCTATTAATTGTTGCACCTGCTGCNGCAGTTATCATGTTTGTTGCNCCTGGNCCAATTGAACTTGTACAGGCAAAAGTTTGTAATCTNTTTTTCATTTTGGCATAAGCAGCNGCCGCATGAACCATAGACTGTTCATTTCGAATTTGATAATATTTAAAATCAGGATTGTTCTTTAATGCTTCTCCTAAACCTGCAACATTTCCATGACCAAATATTCCAAAACAACCAGCAAAAAAAGGAAGTTCAATATTATCTCTTTTAGAAAATTGANTTTTCAAAAATTTTATGGTTGCTTGAGCAACTGTAAGTCTTTTGGTTTTCATTTAAAAGCCTCCTTTTTCTTCAATGAAATTAATTATTTCGTCATAGTATGGAGCAAAATTGCAACAACCTTGTTTGGTCACTAACCATGCTCCACATGCATTAGCAAGCCTAAGTGATTTATAGTCATCCCAGCCATTAAGATAACCATAAATAAAACCTCCGGCAAATGCNTCACCTGCACCTAATACATTTGTTACTTTTACTGAGAAGCCAGGAACTTTTAANACACTACCATCATTGTAATAAGCAATAACTCCTTTTGCTCCAGTTTTAACTAACAAAAGCTTAACACCTTCATTTAAAATTATTTTTATTGAATCATTAAGATTTCCAGNAATTTTTGGCTGCGTAATGGAGTCATTTTTTATTCTAACTTGTTTAACATCAGTTAAGTTGAGTGATAAAACTTCTTCTTCAGTGCCAATAACTATATCAGTCAGTTTTAGATAATCCCTTAGGACTGAACCAAAATCAAGAATATTTCCCCAAAGGTTTGCTCTAAAATCAAGATCTAAGAAAATTGGTATTTCATTTTTCTTTGCTTTTTCAGAAATTTTAAAAGCAGTAGTTCTTGANGGTTCAACTGCAAATGAGGTCCCAGTCATTAAAAATGANCGGTATTTTGAAAAGTTAATGTCTTTTATGTGTTCTGGAGTTATTTTTTTATCTGGAGCATTATCTCTGTAAAAAACAAGAGGAAATTTATCAGGCGGAATTATGCCACAAACTACTGCTGCACTTTTTGTCCCCTCAATAATTTTCAGATGTGTTGTATCAACTCCCTCTTTATTAAGTGAGTTTTTTATAAACCCACCGATTGGATCTGGCCCTATAGCACTAATTATTCCAGTTTTTAAGCCTAGGCGTTGTGCACCAACAGATATATTTACCGGTGGACCCCCTATTGAAGTGCTTAGCTCTTTAATGTCATTGAATTCTGACCCAATATTGTTTGAATATAAGTCTATAGAAGCCCTTCCAAATGTTATTAAATCAAAACTCATTTTTTAATTTTTTAAGTTATTCATTTTTGAAGTTACCAGAGGTAAGCGATTATCTTTTTCTTTCCATGATCCATAGATCCACTCATGATCAGAATCAGTAGTATTCTTTAGCGACTGATCTGTTCCTGCCAAAAAATTTAGATAATAACAGTTGTAGCCATGTCCAGCTACAACTGGATGATATCCTCTGGGGACTAGAACAACATCATTATTTTGAGTCTTATAAATTTCATCTAAACTTTTATCTGGTTGGTCTTCTTCTTTAGTATAGATTTGCTGAATTGCATAGGCTTCTTGCTTCTGAAATTTATAGAAATATATTTCATCTTGTTGAGGCTCCANAAGCCTCCCATTTTCATCTAAAGTTCTTTTATCATGCTTATGGGCTGGGAAAGAACTCCAGTTACCCGAAGGAGTATATACTTCTCGAGATACAATTCGTGAACAACCAAATCCCGGAGGGATTAAATCATTAAATTGCCTTGTAGCATTGTCGCCGCCAAAAATAACCGTTGGTGTATTTTCAGGTAAAATAAATTTTGGATCGAATGTTTTTTCTGCTAAACACCAACCATATGCAATATCAAGGTTTTCACTTTGAGCCGTTAATGTAAAGACTGTTTCACGAGGGAGATATAGGGTATGCGCTACTCCGCTAAAAACATTTTTACGCCCATTCTTTGTTTCCCATGTCCCTTTATTACTTTCTACTTTAAAATTTCCACCTAAGAGAACAATTGCTATTTCATATTGTTTGGTTTCAAAAGTCCATTTCTCTCCTTTTTTCATAAATCGAGCTTCAAAATTTAACCAATTCCAACCAGCTTTTTCCGAGGTAATTTGTTGGTAGACACCTGTTTTTATTTTTGATCTAAGTAGTAGTTTCATCAGTTAACTTATTTAAAAATTAAGTTCTTTNGTCAGATAATCATATCCTTTTTTGGCATATTCAAATGGATTTGCAAATGAAGGATCTTGCTCAGCTTCAACTACTAACCAGCCGCTGTAATTACTTTTGTGAATTATCTCTGCAAGGGGTTTCATTTTTAGATCTCCATCGCCTGGTACAGTAAAAACCCCAAGTTTAACACCTTGTAAAAAACTTAATTTTTCTTTATACACTTTTTCTTTTATTTCTTTTCTAACATCTTTAAAATGAATATGTGCTATNCGACTTATATATCTATTTAATGCTTCTTTAGGATCATTCCCTGCAAACTCAAAATGACCACAATCATAGTTTAGTTTTACGAANCGTTCATCAGTTTCATTAAGNAGNCTNTCTGTTTCTTCAATTGTTTCAACCATTGTTCCCATGTGATGGTGATAAGCTAATTGGATTCCGTATGTTTCAAAAGCTAATTTCCCTAACTCATTAAGTCCCATAGTTAGTTTTTTCCAATGATCTTTAGAAGCAGGTCTCCTATCCAATATTGACTTATTGTATTCTCCATGAATTGTATTTCCGCATTCTGCTCCGCCAACAATTTCAGCCCCAAAAAACTTTAAAAAATTAAGATGTTCAATAAACTTTTTTTTTACTTGGTCTAATGCTTTGATTGTAAATTCATAACTAAACCATTGATTACAAATTGATAAACCTCTAATTTCAAGATGTTTTTTAAGAATTTTTAAATCATCTTTAGGATATTTATTACCTACTTCACAACCTTTAAATCCTGCTAGCGCCATTTCACTTATGCATTGTTCAAAAGGTATATCTCCACCCAGTTCTGGGAGATCGTCATTTGTCCATCCAATAGGCGCTATAGCAAGTTTTATCATAACTTTTTATATCGTTTCTTTTTCCTTTGTAGTAAGAACTTTCAGCAATAAATATAAAGCTTCTCAATTAATTAATAATTTATAAAGTATTTAGTTTAAAAAAGTAATTCTATTAAACCTTATTTTATAATTTTTTTTAGATACTTTTTTTCAACGACAGGGCAAGAATTGTATTTTCCAAAAATTTTATAGCGAGTTTTAGCTATTATCGTGTAAAAAAAATCAATGATTTTAAGGGGAAATAATGATAGTATAAAGACAAGTAGTTTTAATTTTTTTAATTTTCTTAATATATGTAAAAATGCATTCCCTTTTTTTAAGATTAAATTATCTTTTGTTATTACTATAACGGAATCTAGTAAAATTATATCAGGGAATTTTTTTTGAATATATAGGCTTTCAAAAGTTGTAAATTTAAAATGGTCATTAACATCATTTTTCAGTAACCACCTTAAAAAAGAATTGCACAGAACACATATGCCGTCATAAACAACAATATCTTTTTTACTTTCTCCCATCTAGTTATATCTTCAGTTCTAAGGTAATATAATAATTTCTTGGAGGAGAGGGAATTATTCCTGGTCCAGGATAACCAGTAGCTCTTCTTGTAAAATAGAAATTATTTAATACGTTATTGATTCCAATCTCAATCCCATAATTTTTACTCTTATAAGATGAAGAAATATCAAGAATTTTATATGAAGGGATAACCCCTATTACCCCACTTAAATTACCCTCATTAGCATTAGATGAATCAGTGTATTGATCAGATATGAATGAAAGTTGTGTATTAAATGAAAAGTTTTTATAACCATACTTTAAACCAGTTTTAATGTTTACAGATGGGACAAATTCCACTTTTTTACCGACAACTCCAATTTCCATAGATTTTGTATACTCTGATTCAATGAGAGAAAAATTGATAAAATAATTAAAATTGATATCATTATTTTTAAAAAACAATTCATTAAGGTTAAAATCAACAAGAGATTCTATCCCATAGATGACTGCATTTCCAACATTCCCTCTTTCACTTTTTATACTTCCATCATCATAAACACGTTGGACAAATCCTATTCTGTCATTATAAAATAAACTAAAAAAATTAGCATCATAAGAAATATACCTTTTTATATTTCCCCTAAGTCCTAAGTCGAAAGTAAAACCTTTTTCATCTGAAATATTTGGGTTGATAGAATAAGCAGGGTTAATTATGCTTATGTCAGCAAATGTAACTGATCGGTAATTTTGAGATAAATTAGAATAAATTTCTATATACGAGATAGGCTTATAACTTATTCCAACACCAAATAAGACAAGGCTTCTTTTGTTATCTCTATAGTCTTTGACTTCCTGATCAAGAATTACATTTCCAGCCCCATCAAGATTTATTTTTTTATATAAACCATCACTTTGTGTTCGAAGATTTTCAAATCTAAATCCTGGGGTAAAAGAAAATTTTTCAGAAAGATAAAATATATTTTCTCCAAAAAATGAAAAATTGTTGTTAGGATAATAATATTCAGATTGATTTACATAGCTTGGGAATTGATTAAAATAAAAATTAAAATTAGCATCATTGCCATCTGATCCAGGCCCTTGAATACTTTTAGTTTTGGATTTATATAGTTTTGACCCAATTAATAAAATAGATTTTTTCCCCTTGATTTTATAATCACTTAGAAATCTTGCTTCTAGTCCTAGATTTGAGAATTCACCTTTAATCAAGTCTCTTTCTGAATTAGGATCAATTTGATCTACCCTGTTAGTTCTAAATCCTAATGCATTTCTCTTAGCTTCTAAACCGAAAAAGGTTAAATCAAAATTGGAATTTTTAGTAATTTTTCTAAAATATTTTATATTGAACAAAAACCAATTTACTTCAAACCAATTTCTTTTTCTATTCGTTTGAAGCGGATTATTTTCAAACATTTTATCAGAAAGCCCTCCTGCTTGATGGGCTANATATTCTAGATAGGTAATTTCTGCAGATATTTTTGATTTTTCATTAAACTTATAGTTTATATTCATAAATGAATTAAATGATTCAAATTCAGAATTTTCCCTAAAACCATTTCCTTTTTTATAGTTTACAAAACCATAATAACTTAAATTAGATTTCTTACCACTAAGGCTAGTAAAATTTGTATATAGCGCATTTGAGCCTAAGGTATTTCTTGAAATTAATTCTAATGGCTTTTGCAAATTTGGTTTTTTTATAATAAAGTTTAACAAGCCACCAAATTGAGAACCATACTGAAGGGAAGCAGCACCTCTTATTATCTGAATTTTTTCTAAAGCTTCAGATGGTGGAGTATAATAGCTTTCAGGATAGCCAAGAGCATCTGCACTGATATCATATCCATTTTGTCTTGTATTAAAATTTGATGTTCTATTTGGATCAAGTCCACGCCCACCAACATTTAATTGTATTCCTGCATCATCATTTTGATAAATATTTAAACCAGGTATTTGACTGTATATTTGTCTAGAATTATTTGAGGCAAGATTTGCCATAGAAAGCTCCATTAATATTGTCTCATTCTTNTTTCCGGCATAGATTGCGGTTTCTTCATAATCTTTAAGTCTTTGAATTTGAAAAATCTTTTTTTTGCTGGCCCTTACAATTACTTCGTTTAGCATATTTAGATTATTTGATAAATAGATTTCTAGTGTTTGACTACCATTTAGTGCTATAAGTTTTTCTTTTATAATATATCCGTCCAATAGAAAAGTTAGAATCATCTCATTTTCAGTTGTTTTAATTTCAAAGTATCCATCTTCATTAGTTAAAAAAATTAAATCATTATTTGAATTGTAAATCGAAACACCCTCTAGTGCTATATTTGTATTCTCTTCATACACAATTCCAGATATTTTATTTTGGGGGAACAAAAAAAATGAGCCTAGAAGACTAATTAACAATAAGTTAAAAACCTTTGATTTCATCATTTAATGGTAATATCCATGATTTATGTTTATAGGATCTTTTTTTTGAAAAAAGATCAATGTTTGGATCAATTATTCGCTGACTTAATCTACCGTTTAAAGCAACATGGCTGTCAACGTAAACTTCTATGTTTTTTATTCCTTTTATTGAATAATAATTTCCAAGATAATGTGCATATTCCAGAATNAAATCTGGTTGAAAACTCATTTGTTTTTCTTGTAATGGAGTTAAAAAATTTTCATTTTGAACATAAAAAGATTTTTCATTATCCTTGTCATAAATTCTAAAAACAGACTCCCCCTTTTTTTCAATTAACATGACTCTCCAAGAGAATCTATATCCTTGTTCATTCCAAAATAATTCTCCAGGGTAAAGCATGTATCTAAAAGGCACAATTAGTTGAATTAGAAAAAAGAACAAAACTAAAATAAGAGTAGATTTTTCTCTCTTATATACGAATTTGGGGATTTCAATAATTTTAATTTTGTTTTTTATAAATGTCAATTTTGGCATAAGATTTAAAACTCTTTTATGAAGATCTGAATCAAAGAAAATAATTGAAGAAACTATCATTATGTATGGAAACATTCCAATCGGGAATAATATCCCTGTGAATAGATGAAAGAATATGACTAATAAAAANCCGAAAAGTCTGGTTTTCTTCCAAAGTAAAAGAAAGGGTATAGTCAAATCATAAATCATACCTCCCCAGCTCATGAAATAATGAAACCAATCTTTCTGCATTAGTGTTTCTCCTATTATTGGCAAATCATACTTGGATTGAAGCCATATTTTAAGNGGCATTGCTTTAAAAAGCCAATCAGAATTTATTTTAGCAATACCAGCGAAAATATATATCATGGCAAGCAATAATTTTATACTATCAATGTTCCATTTTGGGATGGTTGTAAATTTTCTTTTCTTTAATAAATTGTCTAATGAATGTGAAGCATTGGCTGGTAAAAAAATTAATAAAAAACTTAAAATACTAACAAAATAATAATGATTCAGATATGTGGTTTTATCCATTAGCTCTATATATGTAAAACTCAAGAAGAAAATAANTATAGATAAAAGATATCTATAACCAATTGCCACAAAAAAGGATGATAGACCGCAGACGAAGAAGAGGATATAAGTATACTCTCCAAAAGGCTTTACCCATTCAAATCCAAGATAGGAAAAATGAATTTTGGGATCTATATATAAAGTTTTTATCCACCCCTTAAGCCAAAAACGGATAATTGAAAATGTCATCATTAATCCAAAACAGATTCTGAAAAGGACTAGAGGATAGGGNCTACATTTTTTTTCAAAATAGTTAGTGAAAACCAAAATAAAATTATTAAATGATATGCTAAATTAACTAAAGCACTATCTAACTTAGTTATATGGCCTAGAATTTAATCTCCATCAGCATCAACATAGTCAACATTAACATTGAAGGCCTGTAGCATGTCTACTTTCAAATGAACAACAATCACTTGTAATGCATCAAAGGCTTGAAGCATCTTTATGTTATTATTATTTATTTGATCAATAAAGTTATCATCAAGATTATTAATTGTATTTCTAGCTGTTTCAATTTTTGTTAATATAGTTTGACCTAGATCAGTATTTTCTTCTCCATTATTATTTGATGACCTTAGATAATCTAGATATGTTTTAAAACTTGATCCTGTAGATAAACCATCAGATGATTTGCCGATGAAAAAATTTTCTACCGAGTTTAGTGCCTCAATTAATAGTTTTTTTGAGATTGGTTCAAATGAGTTTAAACTAGAATAATAAGCTTCAATTNTATTTGGCAGTTCTTCGTCTGAAAAGACACCTGAAGCAATACCAATTTTGTTTGTTCTTAAACCCTTTTCAAAATAATANACAAANTCATTTGTAAGCATATTAAACATAGAAGTTGCAGTATTTTCATATGAATTAACAAATGTTGATCTGAAGTTTGACCAACTAGAAACAACTTCAGTCGTATTTTCATCCATTTCTTTTATTATATCTTGTAAATACTGAGCGTATTTTTCATTTTCCCTGTATTTAAGAATTATTTTTTCTTTGTCATTATCAATCCCATGAATCATGTAATCAATCGAAGGGAAACCTTGACAGGCATAATTATTTGGATTTTCAATATCATAAGTCCCAGTAGATATATTGTTTTCAATTCTAGAATGATCAGCTGGATAAGTATTCATTTTTGATTTGAAATAAATTTCTTCAGATTTTCCAATATCATAAATTTCTATTTTTTGCCAGCTCATATAGGCTTCAACCCATTTATTATGTAAATCATCATAGTTTGAAGATGTGTTTTCAGAATCTAGCTCAGAGATAAATTTTTCAGAGGAACTTTTCAGTTCATTCATTTTTCCTTGAAAGGCATTATAATTTGGAATAATTATATTATCAGCTAAATTGACTAAAACAGTACTTCGATCAAATTCAGGGGTATTCTGTTTGTCAGAGTTGCCATTTTCTTTGGAACAAGAAATGACAACTAATATTAAAATAAAATATTTTAAAAATCTTTTCATTTTCATTTTTTAATTAAAGCCAGATATAGCATAAATATAAATTGACAAACATGAATTTTATTTTGACTGTATCTGGCTTTTTGAACACAAGTAATAATTAAAAAATTATAATCCCATTTTTGTTTTTATGTCATTAGCCATTGATGTACAATCAGCTGAACTTACAGTCCAGAAGTTATCAAGTTTTGCAAGCATTGCATTAACCTCTGAATTTGAGAAATAAGGCTGTCCAGTTCCATCATTAGTGAATTGAAGACTCAAAACAAATCCCCAACCTTCTGATAGAGCGTGAATAGCATCGGCAGGATTACCAGCATCTTTTTTGCTAACATAACCGTTGAGGTAATCCATTGCTTTGTATCCTATTACTTTTGAAAGATTAACTGCAATAATAGCTGCTTGCTCATCTCTGACAGTATAATTTTCTGCAACAATGGCAGCTCTTCCAAGTTTAAAAGCATCATAGACAGTTTGAGCAATTCCTGCTCTTTCAGNTTGATCATTTACTTTCTTGAAATATTTATTTACTAAAACACCATTTCCAGTTGGACTACTTCCAAGATCAGCCCGAGCAACATTAGCTTCTTCTCCATAAAGATATCCAAACCCTTCATCCCAGTAGTGTTCCATTTTAGTTGCAGTTCCATATTCAAGAACAAGATTTGCTTGATCATCTCGATTAGTACCTGAGTCAAGTTTTGCTGCTGTTAAGTAATTGTTTAAAATTTGGTCAGTTACTAGCGCACCCATTAATCCTTTTGTGAACAATTGAGTTATTTCATGGCCTTTTGCATTAATGTACACAGAACGTGTTTCGTCAGTAAGTTTACCTGGAGTTCCATCTGCAGCATCATCATTCCATGCAGGAATAACATTATCAACAAAATCAGTAATCATTGCATCAAACATAGGCTTCACTGTAGCAGAAGCGCTAGGAGATGCAGCTGTTTTACCAGCAACATTTTTACCACTTGAATCTAGCGATGAATCACTAAATCCAGTACCACTATTAAACATATTATCTATTTGCTCCTTTGTAGAAGAGTTATCTTTAAGTGCACTGTATATTTCTCCTGCCATTTTTAGTCTTGCAGTTTGACCTCCAAAAGAGACAGTACTTTCTCCATTTCTTGTGAATTCATAAGTTAAAGGAGCAGTAACGGTATTATCAATATCCTCATCTTTGTCCTTGCTACAAGATATCACTACAAATGAGAGGGCAAAAAGAGGTATAAGTTTAAATAAATTTATAAAAGCATTCATTAGTTTATGGTTTAATTATTATTTTTCAATTGACGAAATTAACAATTTATTTATAATCAGTCTAAATAAAAATAATATATTTTTTATATTTTCGCTTAAAAAAAAATGAAAAAACTAATTATCGCTTTATTTCTGCCCTTATTTATTTCTGGCTGTGGGGAAAAGCCATCTAAAAGCAACGAAATTAATTTATATAGTCAAAGACACTACGAGGTTGATAAACTTCAATACAAAAAATTTGAAGAATCAACTGGGATCAAGGTCAATGTTATTAAAGCTAATGCAGATGAACTAATTGAGAGGATGAAAAACGAAGGAAAGAACAGTCCAGCAGATTTATTTATCACAGTTGATGTTGGGAAATTGTATCAGGCTTCTCAAATGGGTTTACTTCAAAAAATTAAAATACCATCAATGCTGGATAAAGTAAGTAAAGATTTAATTGATAAAAATGAATTTTGGATCCCAATTACCTATAGGTCTAGAATAATTGTTCATAGTAAAGATCGTGTAAATGCTAGTGAACTTTCTACATATGAAAATTTAGCTGATGAAAAATGGAAAGGAAGAGTTTTAGTTAGATCTTCTTCAAATGCATACAATCAGGCGCTAATGTCATCTATTATTGCTAATCTTGGAACTGATGATGCAGCAAAATGGTCTGAGGCACTAGTTGAAAATTTTGCTAGAGATCCAAAAGGGAGCGATAGGGATCAAGTAAAGGCAATAGCTTCTGGTCAGGGAGATATTGCAATTGTAAATTCATATTATATTGGTTTATTGCTTTCATCTGAGAAGGAGGAAGAAATAAATGCTGGTGAATCAATTTCTGTTTTTTTTCCTAATCAAGGGCCAAATGGAAGGGGGAGCCACATAAACGTTTCCGGAATAGGCCTAGCAATGAATTCACCAAATAAAGAAAATGCTCTTGAATTAATAAATTATTTAATTAGTGATGAAGCTCAGAAAACTTATGTGTCAAACAGTTTTGAATATTCTGTAAACCCAAATATTGAGCCTGATGAGATAGTTCAAAAGTGGGGTAAATTTAAAAGAGACTCTCTAGATTTAAATATGCTCGGTAAATATCGTAAAGATGCAATTCGTATTTTTGACAAAACGGGTTGGAAATAAAAAATAAATTTTTAAAATCTGGAAATAATAATTGGGTTAATTTAACTTTATTCTTAACCCTACTACTTCTATTGCCAATATTTTTATTAATACTCAGAGTATTTGATTTTAATGGCGAAAATTTTCTATATCTATGGGATAATTTACTAATTGATTATACTAAAAACACATTTCAATTAGTGATTATTACCCTTTTTTTTTCATTACTTTTTGGGGTTTTACCTGCTTGGGTAATAAGTTCATCGAGATTTTTTGGCAGGAAGTTTTATGATATTGTTTTGTATTTACCTCTAGCAGTTCCTTCATATATAATGGCATTTACATACAGTGATATTTTAAGTTATACAGGGCCTATGCAAAGTTTTATTAGAAAAAATTATCCTGATTTTTCAAATTTTTTTAATCAAGATTACTTGCAAATAGAAGTTTTAGGCATAATAATGGCATTATCACTTTTCCCATATGTTTATACCGTTTCAAGGGTTTCATTTAGTCTTTTAGGATCAAATTATATTAATCTTGCTAGAAACTTAGGATTGTCCTCTTTTAAAACTTTTTATAAAATTATTTTACCATTNTCTAGACCCGCAATACTNTCGGGTTTATTCCTAGTTTTAATGGAGGTTTTAAATGAATATGGGGCTGTAAAATATTTCGGAGTTAATACTTTCACAACTGGGATTTTTAGAGCATGGTTTTCAATGAATGATGTGACCACAGCGATNCAATTATCTATAGTTTTGTTAACCGTTGTTTTCATAATATTTTTTGGTGAGAAACTATGGAACTCAAGACATAGATTCAATTACAAGATTAATAACAAAATTGAAAATTTATCAACTGCTAATTTAAAGAAAACTCTATTCTCAAATTTTATATGTCTTGTTCCTTTTGCTTTTGGGTTTTTGTTTCCGCTGATTTTTATACTAGATAACGTTATTCACGCTTATGATAGTATTAATTTTTCAGATTTATTTTTACTTTCAAAAAATACTTTATTAGTCTCTTCCATAGCAGCTTTAAGCGTCACAATTATTGCTTTTTTGATTGAATTTGTTGGGAAAATGACAAAGGGTAAAGTATATTTTTACATAAGTCAGTTAATTTCCTTGGGTTATGCACTTCCAGGTGCAGTAATTGGCATGGGACTCATAATATTATTTACAGATTTGAATCATTTTTTTATTGATTTNCCATTTATAGGTTCTCTTTTTGTCTTGATATATGCATATATAATAAGGTTTATGGCAGTGGGTAAATCTCCAATAAAATCAAGTNTTGAAAAACATCCTGAAAGTTATGATGAAACTGCAAAAAATCTAGGAGCAAGCACATTTAAATTATTTCAAAAGTTACATTTTCCAATAAACAAATTTGCTCTTCTTGTGGCATTTATATTAACATTTATAGATGTCATGAAAGAATTACCTATAACTTTAATTTTAAGACCATTTAATTTTGACACTCTTGCAACTCAAACCTATGAATATGCAATTGAGGAGATGATTCCTAAATCTTCAATTTATTCACTCACAATTATTGTGATCGGATCGATTTTGTTAATACTTTTGAAAAAATTTATTAGTAGAGAATTTTATGTATCTGGAAGTAAATAATCTAGTCAAGTATTATAAAAAGGAAAATTTAATTATAAAAAAATTAAACTTTTCGGTAAAAAAGGGTGAAATCATTTCTTTTTTAGGTGAAAGTGGATCAGGCAAAACGACATTTTTAAAATGTCTTGCTGGACTAGAAATGATTAATTCTGGATCTGTCAAACTAAATGGTAAAATACTTAATGGGAAAAATCAGTTTGTCACTCCACAGAAAAGGAATATTGGATTTGTTTTTCAAGACTATCCATTGTTTCCTCATCTTAATTTAAAAGACAATATTCTATTTAACTTAAATAGTATTAATACTAAAAAGTTAGATTATATACTTAGTCTTTCAGGTTTAGAGAGTTTAATTGATAGATTTCCTCATGAATTGTCAGGAGGGGAACAACAAAGAGCATGTGTTGCCAGAGCACTTATACGTGAACCAGATCTACTATTACTCGATGAGCCTTTCAGTAATTTAGATTCAGAAATTAAAGAATCCATGCGAGAGGAAATACATAGGATTCTCAAAGAAACAAATACAACTACTATACTTGTAACGCATGATATTAATGATGCTTTAAATATTGCTGACAGAATATTAATTTTTAAGGCGGGTATATTACAACAGTATGATGATCCCATCAACATGTATTGTGAACCAGTTAATTGTTATTGTGCTAAAATTCTGGGAGATTTAAATAAAATTTTAACCAATGGAGATGTTCATTATTTAAGACCTGAAAATTTTAATATAGTTAAAAAATCAAAGTATGAAGTTTTAGTAGAAAAATGTTTCTTTCAAGGAAAGGAATACAAAATAAAAGGTTCATGCGATGGTGAAAAATGGACCTTTTTCTCCTCAAAACCACTAAATATCAATCAAAAAATATTTATTGATTATAAAAAAGAAGATCTTATTTATTTTGATTCTTTATGTAGAAATTTTTTTGAATAGAAAAAGCATTACTAAGTCAAATTTTAAAAAAGAAAAGATCAGCGAAAGTCTTAACCTTTTCTATAAAGGTAAAAGATTTAGGAAAATAATTGATCAATCTTTGTTAGGACCAAGAAAAACACAAAAGACCCTCAGAAGCAAAACTAGGGTTGGGGCACTTTGATGTACTGTATTTTTCACAATTAAGACAGTTAGATAATTTAGAGATTGATCTTTTTAAACTATGATCTGAACAAACGTTATCAAGATCAACATCAATATCATGTTTACTGCATCTGAAAGAAGCACTTAAGTTTTCACAATTTATACAAACAGAACCTGATTCAATACTCATATTTATTTAATTTTTAATCAAAATTAGCTCAATAAGTGTTTAGAAACAATATAAATTACTTGCTCACGCTTAATTTACTAGTTTAAACTATTAATGTTTTAAATATCATGATAAAAAATATATTAATTATTATTATTTAGAAACAGGAATAAGATTTATTTTTACCAAAAACCTCTATATACTTTGATAGGACTTATTAGTATTAATTATAAAATCTCTCCAGTTGAGGTAAGAGAAAAATTCTATTTTCAGGATAAAGAAAAAATAGATTTTTATGAATTTGTGTCAAAGCAATTTCCTATTGATGGTATAGTTATTCTATCTACTTGTAATAGAACTGAAATTTACTATGAGTATGAAAATCATTTAGGTCAAGAAAAAAGAATATTTCATGTGATTATGAAATGTTTAGTAGAATATAAACAGTATTCAGAGGGACTATCTCCATATGCAATTAAAAAAACTGGATCAATTGATATTTCCAAGCATTTATTTAGATTAATATCTGGATTAGAATCTATGGTTGTTGGAGAATTTCAAATAGTTGATCAGTTAAAGGAAGCTTTTTATTTTTCTAAAAAGAAAAAGATTCTAGGACCAATACTTAGTCGAATATTTCAAAAATCTTTTGAAACAGGGAAGGATGTCAGATCAAATACCAAAATTTCTGAAGGAGCCGTGTCAGTCAGCTATGCAGCAGTTGAAATTATTTCAAAAAAATATGATATAAAAAAATCATCTATACTATGTGTAGGCACAGGAGAAACATCAAAGCTTTCAATTAAGCACCTTTTAAAGAAAAAAATTAAAAATATTGTATTAACAAATAGGACTGATAAAAAAGCTGAAAGCTTTGCTAATTCTTATGATTTAGATTTTGTTTCGTTTAAAAATTATAAGAAGTATTTTTCAAAAATTGATATCGCAATTTTTTCAACTTCTTCATCATCTCCTCTGATTTCATTTTCTGAAGTTTCTGATTTGATGAAAAAAAGGAAAAACAAAAAGCTTCTTCTTGTAGATTTATCTATTCCTCGAAATATTGAAGGCAATATTTCCTCAATTTCAGGAGTTGATCTGGTAAGTATAGATGGATTAAAGGACCTTGTAAATAAAAATTACAAAAAGAGAAAATCTGAAATTGAAAAAGCTAAAAAAATAATTGATAATCATATTTCAGATTTTGATAGTTGGATCAGTTCAAGGCAACTTAGAACATCAATTCTGTCAATTAAAAAGCAAGTAAAAAAATTAATTGAAATTAATTCTTATCCAAAAAAAACTAATGGGATTGCTATTTCAAATAATGGTAAAAGCACAAAAGAGAAATCAAATTTTGATAAAATTCACAGCAAACTTTCCGATCATTTAGTAAGACGAATACGAATTGCAAGCAACGATGGGAAAGACAAAAACGCTTTGAATATAATTAAGAAAATTTTTGATGAAAATTGATGAGATAATTATTGGGACGAGAGTCAGTAAGCTTGCTCTTTTTCAATCAAATCTTGTTTTGAATCAATTGAAAAAATCTTTTCCAAAAATACTTTTTAAGCTAAAAGAGATAAAAACAAAGGGAGATATCCTTTTAAATCAAAATATAGAATCTTCAATAGAAAAGGGTTTTTTTGTCAGAGAAATTCAAAAAAAGCTGTTGGACAAAGAAATTGATATTGCTGTTCATAGCATGAAAGATTTGCCAGTTGAGAAAATAAAAGGACTTCAGATTTCTGCAATTTTAAAAAGAGGTAATCATAGAGATGCTTTCTTAAGTAAAGATGGAATATCCATTTATGAGATGTCCCATTTATCAACTGTTGCTACTTCCTCAAACAGGAGAAAATCTCAACTGCTCAGAATAAATCCTGAAATCAATGTCATTAGCATTCGTGGGAATATTGATACAAGAATTTCTAAAATGAAAAAAGGATATTGCGATGGTTTAGTTCTTGCTGGAGCCGGTATAGAAAGATTAAGTTTAAATAAAGAGATTACTAATTATTTTAATTCGAAGGAAATGTTATGTGCTCCAGCCCAGGGAGCTATTGCGGTTGAGATAAGAGATGACAATGAACTTAATCAAATGACTTCATCACTTAATGATCAAACAACAAGTATTTGTGTAAATCAAGAAAGAGAGTTTTTAAAGTATTTAAAAGGCGGCTGTACTGCTCCTATTGGGGCCTATGCTGAAATAAAAAATAACTCAATGATACTAAAAGGAATAGTTTCCTCTTTGGATGGCAAAGAATCAATAACGGATCAAATTAAGATAAGCTATAATGAATCTAATAATTTGGGAGTTCAACTCGCTAAAAGTATTTTAAATAAAGGAGGGGAACAGATATTATCAAAAATCAGATAGTTAATACACTATGGGTGTTAAAGATGAAATAATAATTTTGACCAATGAGTTTCTATCCGATGGATTTAACTCACTTAAAGAGAAGGGTATCAAAACTTTTCATTCTCCTATGATAAAAACCTATATGAGGATAGATGATGAATCATTAAATATCCATGAGCATGATTTTGTTATTTTCACCTCAAAAAATGGAGTAAAGTATTTTTTTCAAAATAATTTTATCAAAAAACAAAACCCTGAAAATATTAAAGCTATAAGTATTGGTTCAAAAACCGAGAATCTTATAAATGAATATAAGGTTGAAAATGTCTATACAGCAAAGAAAAACTATTCAGATAAACTTTCAATTGAATTAAAGAAAACAGGTATAATAAATTCCAAAAAGGTTTTATTGGTTCAAGGTAATCTTGCGAAAAATAAATTGTCGGAAAATCTTAAAAAGTTTTGTTATTTAACGAAATTTGTTGCCTATAATACTGAAATTATAAAGCAAAAAAATAAACAATTAGAAAAACTATTGAATATAGATAATACATTTACTGTTTTTACTAGCCCTTCTTGTTTTGAATCATTTATAAATTTGTATGATCCAAATAAAACAAATATTATTAGCATTGGAGATTCTACTTCTTCATACATTAAAAGCGTTGGTTATACTCCACTTATTACCTCTAAAATGCAAACGTATGAAGGAATATCTAATTCGATAATTTCATATTTTAAAAATATTAATGATGACATATCCAAAAACAAGGCTTAGGAGATTAAGATATAACAAAAAGATCAGGGATTTAGTTCAGGAAACAAGATTAAATTCAAATGATTTGATTTATCCAATTTTTGTCTGTGATGGAGAAAATATTAAAAAGGAAATTAAAACATTACCTGGTCAATATCAGTTGTCGATTGATAACGTTTTAAATTTATGCGATCAAATTGTAAAAAAAAGGATTGGAGGTATAATTTTATTTGGTATACCCTCTAAAAAAGATGACGATGGAATGGTATCTCATGATGATAATGGCATAGTCCAAAGAGCAATAAAAGAAATTAAAAAGAAAAAGTATGATATTTTAATTATTGCAGACTTGTGTCATTGTCAGTATACATCTCATGGACACTGTGGAACGATCGTTGACGGTGATGTAGATAATGACTTAACATTAAAGAACCTAGGAATTCAAGCCCTCTCACTTGTTAAAGCTGGTGCTGATGTTATTGCCCCATCAGATATGATGGACGGGAGAGTTGGATATATCAGAGAGGTTTTGGATAACGATGGACACATTAAAATTCCAATTTTTTCCTATTCGGTTAAGTATGCATCATCATTTTATGGTCCCTTTAGAGAAGCTGCAAAGATTAAATCTAATTTTGGAGACAGGAAAACTCATCAGATGAATTATAATAATTCTGATGAAGCTTTAAGAGAAGTTGAAATGGATATTAAAGAGGGGGTTGATGTAATAATTGTTAAACCCGCAATGTCTTATCTTGATATTATTTCAAGAATAAAGTCATCATATAATATTCCTATAATTGCCTATAATGTTAGTGGTGAATATGCAATGGTTAAATCAGCATCTAAAAACAAATTAATAAGTTCACCTGACATTATAATTGAAATTTTATCCTCCATGAAAAGAGCTGGAGCTAATTCTATAATTACATATCATGCAATTGAAATTGCTGAACTTTTGAATTAAAAGTATTTAATTACTGTGTATAAAAAAAGCAAGAGAGCATTTGAAAAGTCTAATGAGGTTATGCCGGGAGGAGTTAATTCTCCTGTTAGGGCATTTAAGAGTGTAAATGGCGATCCTATTTTTATTGAGAAAGGGAAGGGAAGTAAAATTTATGATATTGATGGAAATGAATACATAGATTGTATTTCATCCTGGGGGCCATTGATTTTCGGACATGCTTACAGTGAAACAATTTCTTCAATAAATAGAGTGTCTAAAAAAGGAACAACATTTGGAACACCGACAGAGATTGAAACTGAAATTGCTGAAAAAATTGCAAGCATGATTCCATCTGTTGAAAAAGTTAGGATGGTTAATTCAGGAACAGAGGCAACTATGAGCGCAATTAGATTAGCTAGAGGATACACTAAAAAAAGAATCATAATTAAATTTGCTGGAAATTATCATGGTCATGGTGATAGTTTTTTAATTAAAGCTGGTTCAGGTTCAATAACATTGGGTTTGCCTGATAGTTTAGGAGTTACAGAAAACGTTGCTAAAGACACTTTAATTGCCAGATACAACGACATTGATTCGGTTGAAAAAATATTAATTGAAAACAAAGATGCTGTAGCATCAATAATTGTTGAACCAGTTGCAGGAAATATGGGTTTAGTTTTGCCTAAAAATAATTTTTTAAATGAGTTAAAAGATTTATCCATCAAATATAAATGCCTTTTAATTTTTGATGAGGTAATGACAGGATTTAGAATTGCAAATGGTGGAGCTCAAGAAATTTATGATGTTAAACCTGATATTACAACTTTAGGTAAAATAATTGGAGGAGGACTTCCTGTAGGTGCCTATGGAGGGAGAAAAGAAATAATGGATATGCTTGCTCCTGAAGGACCTGTTTATCAGGCAGGAACTTTATCAGGAAACCCATTAGCGATGTATGCTGGAATGTCTGTTTTAAAGAATTTAAATAGTAAAGTATTTGAAAAACTCGATAGCATTTCGGAAAAAATTTACAACGGTATATGTAAAAATATAGAAGAGACTGGAACAAAAGCAATTGTTTCTAGACTAGGTTCAATGATGACTTTATTTTTTACTGACAAAAAAGAAATAAATAATTATGAGGATGCATTAGGCTGTGATACTTCAAAGTATGGAGAATATTTTAAACTAATGTTAGACATGGGTGTATATCTTCCACCATCACAGTTTGAATGTTGTTTCTTTTCATTAGCTTTGACAAATTTTGATGTAGATAGGATAATTAAAGCTAATAAAACAGCTCTTAATAAAATGAAATAAAATGATGAGTTCTATTTTCATGGACACTCTAAATGGAGTTAATACCAGTAGACCTCCAGTATGGTTTATGAGACAGGCGGGAAGGATTTTGCCTTCATACCAAAAACTTAGATCTTCTTACAGTTTTATTGATTTAATGAATAACAAAGAATTGGCATCTAAAGTAACTCTTATGCCAATAGATGATCTTGGTGTAGATGCAGCAATTATTTTTTCAGATATTTTATTTATACCTGAGTCTTTGGGAATGGATCTAGAGTTTACTGAAAAAGGGCCAAAGTTTCACAATCCATTGAAACTAAATGCAGATAAGCTAAATTTTTCTTTTTCACCTGAGAAATTAGAGCATGTTTATCAAAACATAAAGGAGGTAAAAAAAAACTCCCCTGATAACATACCATTGATTGGGTTTTGTGGTGGTCCATTGACAACTTTTTTATTCATGTTTAGAGGACATGAATCAGACAAAAGCTTTAAATCAGCAATTAAATTTTTCTATTCAAATAAAAAAGAGAGTTTAAAGGTAATCGATTTGATAACAGAAGTTTCAATTGAATATTTAAATAATCAGATTGATTCTGGAATTGATTGTTTTCAGCTTTTCGAGACCTATTGCGGAATAATTCCCTCAGAAACCTATGCAAAATTATTTTTGCCATTTTCAAAAAGAATACTAAATGCAGCAAAAGAGAAGAACATAAAAACAATTTTTTTTCCGAAAAACTTTGCAGATGGATTAAGGTATATTAACAAAGATATTTGTGATTTTGCAAGTATTGATTGGTCTATGTCTCTTGATTTTGCCAGAGAAATTATTGATGATCAAGTGGGATTACAGGGTAATATGGATCCCCGAATTTTTTATTCTGATTATTCAGAAATCGAGCAATATTTAAATGGGTTAATTGATTTTGGTTCAAAAAATCAAAATTGGATCTTTAATTTGGGTCATGGATTCATTCCAGATATTGATCATAAAAAAGTTAAATTTGTCGTTGATTGGATTAAACAAGCTAATTGGAAGAGATAAATTATGATAATTGCAGATAAAAAGTTAGTTAAAAAGTATAATGAATCGGGACCAAGATATACATCTTATCCCCCAGCAACATTTTTTAATGAAAATTTCGGAGACAAGGAATTTTTAAAAATGGTTCGTAATTCCAATGACGAAAAACCTGAAAATGTTTCCATATATATTCATGTGCCTTTTTGTCCTCAAATATGTCATTTTTGTGGATGTACTACAGAGACTGGATTCACAAAACCCTTTTTAGAGAGATATGTTAATGCCGTCATTAAGGAGATTGAATTAGTTTCAGATAATATAAACTCATACAGGAAAGTCACTCAAGTTCATTGGGGTGGAGGGACACCCAATGCAATATCATATCGTCATATTGAGAAGATAACCAATAAAATAAAAGAAAGATTTGAGTTTTCTGATAATTATGAAATGGCGATTGAATGTAACCCTGCTCATTTAGAGTTTCATCACATTGAATTATTGAAAAAATTTGGTTTCAATAGAATATCTCTAGGAATTCAAGATTTCAGAGAAGATGTTTTGGAAGCCATAAATAGAAAACCATCAAAAAAACCATTAGAAAAAATCATAAAAAAAATAAGTGATGAAGGCTTTACTGGAACTAATATTGATTTGGTTTATGGATTGCCTCTTCAAACTGTTAAAAGTTTCAATGAAACTTTAGAAAGAGCTATAAAACTAGACACTGACAGAATAGTTACATTTTCTTATGCTCATGTTCCTTCAATAATTCACAGACAAAAAGTTTTGGAAAATATAGGTTTCCCAGATTCAAATGAAAAGGCTCAGATGTATGAAGACTCATTTCAAAAACTTACAGATGCCGGCTATATTTCTATTGGGATGGACCATTATTCAAAGCCAGAAGATGATTTTGCAATTGCACTTTCAGAAAAGAAATTACACAGGAATTTTCAAGGCTATTGTACAAGAGCTACAACTGGTCAGGTATATGGATTCGGGGCATCCTCTATTTCTCAATTAGATTCTGCATATGCNCAAAATATCAAAAATGCTTCTAGTTATATTGAAAATATAGAAAGGAAAGGTCTTGCAATTTTCAGAGGGTATTCATTAAATAAGAATGAAAAGATAATAAGGCATGTTATAAATTCTTTGATGTGTAATTATTATGTAGATTTTAAAGAAGTGTCAACTTATTTTAATATCAGTCTATTTGAATTAAAAGANATATTAGAATTTTCTGAGTCAAAGTTTAATGATTTTATTAGTGATAAGCTTATGAAAATNATTGATGAAAAAATTTTTATACTTGATAGCGGAAGGCTTTTCACTAGAAATATATCAATGAGATTTGATCCTTTGGTTAGTAAAAAGATAGGAACATATTCACGCACTATATAAACAATAAAATATGCAAGGTTTATTAATGGTAAATCTTGGTTCGCCAGATAGTACTTCTCCAAAAGATGTTAAGAAATATCTNGCTGAATTTTTAATGGATGAAAGAGTAATTGAGTACAATTATTTTTTCAGGTGGCTGTTAGTTAAAGGAATAATTTTAAATACGAGACCAAAAAAATCTGCTGAAGCATATAAGAAAATATGGTGGGAAGAAGGTTCTCCATTAGTTGTATTGTCTGAAAGATTAAGTAAAAAAGTCGATAAACTTATAGAAATGCCTGTGTCACTTGCCATGAGGTATGGTTCTATGTCAATAAATAAAGGTTTGAAGGAATTAACTGAAAAAGGAGTTGATAAAGTAATAGTTCTTCCTATGTATCCTCATTACGCCATGTCCTCTTATGAAACTGTTATTGCGAAGGTTGAACGTGAGATTAATAAGTATTTCCCAAAATTAAGAAAAGCAATTATACCACCCTTTTACAATGATGAAGACTACATTAATTTAATGTGTAAAAAAATTGGATCAAGTATAAGAAATTTGGAATATGATCATATTTTATTTTCTTATCATGGGATTCCGGAAAATCATATTAGAATATCNGATAATACTAATTCTCATTGTTTAAAAGTTGAAAACTGTTGTTCTGTAAAATCCCAGGTACACAAAACTTGCTATCGCCATCAAGTATATGAAACCACAGAATTAATAGTTAGAAAATTAGGGATTGATAAAGAAAAATACAGCAGCTCATTTCAATCTAGGCTTCCATTTTCTCCATGGTTAAAACCTTATACGGATGATGAGCTTAAAAGACTTGCTTCAGAGGGAAAAAAGAAATTAGTCATAGTTACTCCAGCATTTGTAACGGATTGTCTGGAAACTCTCGAGGAAATTAAAATGGAAGGCAAAGAAGATTTTATTGATGCTGGCGGGGAAGAGTATTATTANATNGATTGTCTTAATGATGATAAAGAATGGGCAAATGTTATAGCAAAATGGATTAAAAAGGATTTTGGAATTTAGCAATAAAATATGAAGGTAGATACGTTAATTATTGGCGGTGGAATAAGTGGATTAAGTGTTGGACATTTCCTTNCAAAAAAAAAAAGAGATTTCCTTCTTCTAGAAGCAAAGGATAAGACAGGCGGTATAATTCAAACTGAAATTCATAAAAAATTAATTTGTGAGAATGGTCCAAATACTATTCTATTGAACAATACTTCTATTGAACAGATTATTAAAGATTGTGGATTATGGGAAGATCTGATTTTCCCTTCTGAGAATAGTGAAAAGAATAGATTTGTTTTCAATAATAATAAATTAACTAAGATTCCTTTAAGNCTGAAGGAGATAATATATACTCCTATTCTTTCTCTATATGGAAAACTTAGGTTGTGTTTTGAGATTTTTGTAAAAAAACACAAGAAGGACACAACAGTTTTTAAGTTCATTAAGAATCGATTTGGCAGGGAATTTCATGATAAACTAATTGAACCAATACTTTCTGGAATTTATGCAGGCAAGACAAAAGAAATGAGTTCAAAACATAGCATTAAACTTCTATGGAATCTTGAACAATCCCATGGGAGCATAATTAAGGGTTTATTTAAGATCAGAAAAAACAAAAATAAATCGAAGGCTTTTAATTTTCCCTCAGGTCTTTCTCAACTAACCAAGGCAATGGGAAATTCTTTCAGTTCAAAAATTAAGCTAGATTCCTCTGTTTCTAAAATTATAAAAAAGGATGAAGGATATGAAGTTACGGTTAATAGGAATGAAATTATTTATTGCAATAAAATTATATCGACTGTTCCTGCATATGTATTAGAGGAATTCATTTATGATTTAAACATCAAAAATATTTTAAAAAAAATAAAATATTGTCCTATAGACGTTTTTCACCTGGGACTTAAAAAAGAAAAAATAAAAAATAAGNTTANGGGATTTGGNGTTTTAACCAAACCTGATGATAAAAAGAAATATCTTGGNATTTTATTTAATAGTCAGATTTTCAGTCATGTTTCATCAAAAGAGAATGAGCTGTTAACAATTATGGTAGGTGGTGAAAATCAGAAAGATTTATGCCGNATAGAATCTTCAAAGCTTGAAAAGATTGTAGTCAATGAAATTAAATCCCTATTAAATTATGAAGGNGAGCCATTTTTTAAAAAAAAATATAGGTGGAAAAAAGCAATTCCTCAGTATAATTTAAATCAAGAAGAATTAGTTAAAAAGCTTGAAGAATTTCAAAAGAAGAATCCAAATTTTTACATAACAGGAAATTATTTTAATGGGGTTTCTGTNAGTGATTGTATTGANAAGGCAAATAAGCTTGTTAAAAAATTTTTTTGAAAGTTTAAAAAGTGAATTTACTTTGAACTTTATTTCATTACATTTAGCAAAAAATTTTTAATCATGAGAAAATACTTTCAATTTACCGAGACAATAAGTGGCCTTAATTATTTTTTAAGACTTCTTTTTTTTATTGTCTTGCTTATTCCTGTAATGATTTTGTTCTTTTTTTTGGTAGGCAAAGAAATAATGGCCTCTGGAATTGATGTTATGGACCCCTCCTCAGTTTCTGCAATAGAAAATGATCCAGCACTTGCTTTAGAACTTGTAACGGGGACATTTACCACTGGAAACATTATAATACTTTTTCTTGTATTTCTTCCTGGACTTTGGTTTATTTTGGCCACTGTTTATAAAAGACTATCTGCTTTGCAGGTGAGATTCTTTCCTGGAAGGGTGAAAGAAGTTTTTGCGTTCTATATTATAATTGATTTTCTTGGTCTTTATTTTAGTGAAAATGCTACTATATATTGGATTATTGCTATTATTGGATTAGCATTAGATTTATTTATGCTTTTTGGAAATTCAAATATAAAAGATCACAAAGGATAATAACTTCTTTTATTTTCCAGAAACTTAAAGTATAGAAACCCAGTAATTATGAATAATAGACTCAGCTCTTGAGAGGGGCTAAAAAAATCTGTTAAAAAACTTCCTCTGGGATCATTTCTGAAAAATTCAATAATGAATCTTACTACTCCATATAGGATTAGATAGGAAGAAACTTTATTAGTCCTATTCTTCAAAGTAAAATAGATTNCTAGCAGTGCAAATGATTCATAGAGCTGTGTTGGATGAAGATGCATCCCAACAATTTCAGGATCAACTTGATAAGGGTATGAATCTGGAGGGTATTTTACTCCTAGAAAACCATCTGTTGGTTTGCCATAGCAACATCCGCCAAGGAAGCATCCTATTCTTCCAAAAAAATGTGCAACAATTAAGAATGGTACCAATAATTCCAGAACGAGTGTTGTTTTTAATTTAATAAGAGAGGTGAAAAGTATTATAAATAAGACTGAAAAAATCAAACCTCCTATAAATGTAGAACTTCCAGTTANGAAATTGAAAGTATTTAATTCTTTGCCAAAAAAAATGATATCAAAGATTCTNGAGCCAATAAATCCAAAAATGAAGGATAGAACAAGAGTTATGTGTAGCTTATAGTGATCTTTGAATTTGATTTTTTGAGAAACACTTTTTTCTATTAGTATAAAGCCAAAAAAAATTCCAACCCCAATCATAAGATTGTAGGTTGAAATTACTCCGAAATCAAACAGTTCAAAGGTTTTATACAAAACTTATGAAACAGCTTCTTTCTTTTGTGTAAAGGCTATTATTCCACCAATTAGGTATAGGATAGCTATTAATAGAGCAAGCATATTTCCTAATATACCAGTTGACCCTACCATAAGCATAGCTACTAGCATTCCAATTCCTGAAACTGTAGGTTTAGATTTACCAACAATACCAGCAATTAGTCCTATTAAAGCAGCTCCGCCGGCAATCCACATACTTCCTGTACCGGCAGCAGCAGTTGATGCCATCTCTAGAGCCTCTATGTCTANAGCTTCTCCATCTGCAGCAGCAGCTCCAACAGAGGCTAAATCAGCCATTGCTCCCGCACCTGCACCACAAATACCAGCACAAAAAATATTAGGCACACCTAAAGCGGCACCAATTATTCCCATTATTAATGGAACGTTAGACGTTCCTTTTGTNNTACTCATTTTTATTGATTTTTATGTTTAACAAACACAATATAGAAAAAAAGAACTACTATTTGATNAAAATATGGAATAATTAGCAAGAGAATNAAAACAAAGAGGCNNTCTATATATTTAAACTTTTGGTTTATGGTAGTTAAAGCCGATAANTATAGAAAGCCNTTTATTATNTATAGNGTCAAAGAANACTTTTTTTNTGTTTTGACNGAGCAAANATAANCTTATTTTTAATTATTCTAAATAAAAANAAGAAAAACTTTACNTNTTNATTNATTTTATATTTGATTNANGTAATANTTGTTAATGATAGATTTACTAAATTTGTNTCATTAANATGNTGTNTNTCNGTNNTCTAGGCATTTTTTAAGATGTTGTGTGTTGTAATCCAGTTTATACTGGATGGCAACTAGTGAGAAGCTTTCCATTTAAATGGGGAGCTTTTTTTATACTTATTTTGTATATTCATTTTCAATATTTAATCCTCTGTTATGAAAAAAAATGCATTGATTATTTTTTCTTTTATTTTTTGTTTCTGTACTAATTCCAATAATCATGAATCTAATGATCAAGGTCTAAATCCAAACATAATTATAATTTTTATGGACGATTTAGGTTATGGTGATATAGTGAACTTTGGAGCGATAGATTATCAAACACCTAATCTTAATGAATTAGCTAATCAAGGCATGACTTTTACAAACTTCTACTCTGCTCAAGCAGTGTGTAGTGCCTCAAGAGCTGCCTTATTGACTGGATGTTATCCAAATAGAATAGGAATAAAAGGTGCTTTGTTTCCCCAATCAAAAGTNGGTTTAAATGANAATGAAGTTACCATTGCTGAAATGTTAANGNAGAAAGGNTATTCTACTGCAATTTTTGGNAAATGGCATCTAGGNCATCAAGAAAAGTTCAACCCACTTAATCATGGATTTGATAATTANCTTGGCATTCCCTANTCTAATGATATGTGGCCAGTTGATTATGATGGAAATCAAATTTTAGATGAGTCTAACTGGAAGAAAAAAGCTTATCCTCAACTTCCTTTGATGAAANATTTTGAAAAGATTGATGAAATTAGAGATTTGAATGATCANTCAAAATTAACAACATTGTTTACTGAGGAATCTGTCAAGTTTATCAACAAAAATAATGATAAACCATTCTTTTTGTACTTACCCCATCCAATGCCACATGTTCCAATTGCTGTTTCAGAAAAGTTTAAGGGTAAAAGTAAGCAAGGTTTATATGGTGATCTTATGATGGAAATAGATTGGTCTGTAGGTGAAATTGTTAGAGCATTAGAAAAAAATAATATTGAAAACAATACCCTTATTGTTTTCACTAGTGATAATGGACCTTGGCTAAATTATGGGAATCATGCTGGATCAACAGGTGGATTAAGAGAGGGTAAAGGAACTAGTTTTGAAGGTGGGCAGAGAGTTCCAACTATAATGAAGTGGCCTAACATTATTCCCCTTGGGAGTGTATCTAATCAAATGGCATCTACGATTGATCTTTTACCAACCATTGCCAATCTAGTTTCTACAAAATTGCCAAATCATATAATTGATGGAATTGACATTACATCTGTTTTAAAGGGAGATAAAAAATCTAATCCAAGAAATAATTTTTACTATTATTATGGGGATAATAACTTGGANGCTGTAAGAAAAGATAATTGGAAACTGGTCCTTCCTCATAAAAGCAGATCTTATAAAAATGTTTTACCTGGTGATAATGGATATCCAGGNCCTTATTCTCAAATCCAAGCAGNCTATTCTTTGTATGATCTTCGAAGGGATCCTGGAGAAGAATACGATGTNAAAGAGTTATATCCAAAAGTTGTTTCTGAATTGGAAAAATTAGTTGAGANGGCAAGAAAAGATCTTGGCGATAATCTAACTGGNAGAATAGGTGAGAATAGNAGAGAACCTGGTTTTTCTAATGCTNTTGAAAATTGATTTTATTNAGTCAAGACGCTAAAACCAATATGCAGATTCCCNGTTTCTTTGTCTACATAAAGTTCTCTATCTTTTTGAGTTCCATGGCATGTGTCTCTGGAGCAAAATAATGACCCGCCGGCTAGCCTTACTTTGTCAGAATTTATAGTTTCTGTAATATCCCAAACGTTTCCTACAATATTTACTTTNTCAANAGANGATATAGGAGANTTATTATCAGATANGATTGGCCTTTTATCANTTTTTACAATTTCCCAATATTTTTNATANGTNGGAAGANTTACNNNAGCCCANTTGCAATATTCAATAGCNTCTTTGTANCTAACCTGNGTAACTGGNAAACTATCCAAAGANGGNNTTTTTCCNTCNGGTTTTAACCAGTTTGCACCATTAACAATTTCAAAGTCANAAACATTTANTTGAACAATAGNCCANCCATATTTTTCTGCATCGGTTTCATATCCTGTTGCATTAACAAATTCTTTGAATTCTTTAACAGAAACNGGTNTNANTTGATTNTNNTCANTTTTTGAACAGTTTATNAANNAAAGGAANANNAACAAATAGGCTTTTTTCATTNATNAAAACATAATAATTGTTTNAAAAGTTAAAAAATATTTGTCAAAACCATTAATCCTTTTGACCTTTGTTTTCAATATGAAGACATTAAATGAGTTACTTGAAATATTTACTTTAAAAANAATTGATGAAAATCGATTTGAGGGACAGAACTATCAGACGCCATGGGGGCGNGTTTTTGGNGGGCAAGTTCTNGCTCAAGCTTTACATGCAGCATATAGAACTGTTCCAAAAGATAGATTTGCAAATTCCATGCATGGATATTTTATTTTGGGAGGAAATTTAGAGATTCCAATAACTTATGAGGTTGATATAATTAGAAANGGGAATAGNTTTACAACAAGAAGAGTAGTAGCTTTTCAGAGAGGAAGGGCAATATTTAANATGTCNGCATCCTTTCAACTCAAACAAAAAGGCGTTGAACATCAAATTCCAATGCCAAACCTNATTCCTCCTCAAAAGTTAATNAGTGATCTTGAACAACTAGAGGAAATNCNGGAGATNGATCCTGANCGATACAATAAATTTAAAAAGNTCAAACCTGAGGCAATTGAATTCAGACCNGTAGAAAAACTTAATCTNATTAANGAAGTTGATTCNCTTCCTGAGAGTAATTTTTGGTTTCGATCNAGNGAAAAAACAAAATTTGGGATTGATCTACAGCATCAGCTTTTAGCCTATATTTCNGATTTTTGGCTTTTAAGAACNGCTTCNTTGCCTCACNGGAAAAAGCTTAGTAAAACAAAAACTTTTTTTGCNAGNATAGATCANGCGATTTGGTTTCATCGGGANTTTAAAATGGAAGATTGGCATTTATANTCTATGCANAGCCCAAGTGCTTCAAANTCAAGGGGGTTTTCAAGAGGNTCAATTTTCAACAAAGATGGTGTTTTAGTAGCCTCTACAGCCCAAGAAGGTCTAATGAGACAGGCTTCTAAATAGGTTTAATGATAATCATTAATATAAAAAAACCCCAACTAAAATTTAGTTAGGGTATTAAGATTAGACTGTATTAGGTCTTATTTATTTGCTATGTGATTTTCAATTTGTGCTTGCATTCCACTAATATCCATCCAATCAGAGATACCAGCAATTTTACCATCTGAATTAAATCCAAATAGCCCGTAATATTTATTGAAAACTTTTGCTCCTGACTCAGTGTGAGTTCCTGACCAAGTCCCATAAATTCTCATTTGAACTGGGTTAGTTGTAGCCATGTTTTCTCCGGAAGAATAATGCGAGCCTGCCCAATATGCTGGGGCATTTGGGTTAAGCAGCCCTTCTCCTTCGGTGAAAGTGACGTCATCAAATTGATCAAAATATTGTTGCATTTGTCCTTTTAGATCATCGTAACCTAAAAGTTTATTTCCATTGTACCAAGCAGGACTCCATTTAACTGAATCCGCCATAGTGTTCATTAGCATTTCAATATTTTCTTCTTTAAAAGCTTTTCGAAATGTATTGTGAGTTCTTATTTGTTCTCTAAAAGTTCTTCTGTCTTCATCTGAAGGGCCAGCTGCTGAATTATTTGTCTGCATGTTATTGCAAGAGGTAAAAATTAATCCTGTGATTGCAAATAGCGCTATTAATTTTTTCATCATTAATTTTTTTTAGTTAATACTCAAATTTACAATTTTATTTGCCATTAGATTAGTTTATAATCTTTTATTACATTTGCTCTCCCTGAGCGTATTTTTAGCATAAAAATACACGGTTAGTTATTAACAACAACTCTAAAAAAATACTTTTTTACTTCTTTTTTACTACTCTAACACTACTGCATTTTAGGAAAAACTCCTATTTATTACTTTATAAACTCTTTTTTACTACTGCATTACTACTGCATATAATTTAACGCAAATTTTAGCGGAGTCCTTATATTTATTAACATTCTATGTTAATTAAATGACATGATTTGTTTACAACAAAAATGACAAAAGGAATTAATTTTACAAGTACATAAAAAAACGTCGAATTTCTTTTCTTTTTTTCACCTCATTTTTTGAGTGTGTAAAAAAAAAACTCGCTTGCTTAAAAACAGTTTTCAAGAAAAATTTTTACTAACCTATCCGGATTTTAACAAGAAGTTACTTTCCCTACACCCGGATTTAACCCCTTCAGAGTTAAAGATTTGTTTGTTTTTAAAAATGAATTTTAACACTAACGAGATATGTGTTCTAACTAATCAGAAACTTAGAACAGTTGAAAACAAAAGGTATAGATTAAGAAAAAAACTGGGTCTTAAGCCAACCGAGAGTTTAACCAATTATATAATTCAGATTTAATGATAGTTGTTTTAAATGAACAGTAAAGGCTACATAAAATATTTCTCTCTTAGAAACCTGATAGGGTCAATGCTTCTGATCCTCTCTAGCTTCTCTGTTTTGTATAGCCAGCAGCCAGATATCGAGGTAACTGTTTTTTCTGATCTGACAGACACAGATGGGAACAACATTGTCAGTGCAACAGATGTTACAATATTTACTATCAGGGTTAAAAACACAGGTAATATTTCACTAAGTGATTTGGCCTTGACATCTTCTTTCACAGGGGTTAATGGCGCTCCCATTACCCTTACCAACTCAGTAACTTTTGTTTCTGCTTCTGCCTCATCAACTAGCGGCACATTAGCAGTTGGTGAAACGGCAACATACATAGTCAGTTATACTTTTAATGCAACAAGTATTGGGTATGGGGGAATTCGCATGAACTTTAATGCAATCGCCAGTAGCCCGGGAAATTCAAATAATGTTTCTGACACCAGTGATGACGGGAGTGATATAGATGGGAACATTATTAATGATCCAAACGTTATTACTGCTGCAGCATCGGTCACTTCAATGGATGCGACTAAAAGTTTTCAATCTCATAATGATTCCGATGGAGATGGAATTATGAGCGTTGGTGATGAAATCATTTACATCATTAAAGTTACAAATGATGGTTATCAAAATCTTGGCATAATTATGCCTGATGATACTTTAGAGGATGGAGGGGGAAGAGCTTTGGCTCTCACAGCACCTTTTACTCCTCCAAGACCTATTTTCCAAAATTCTGATCAAGCAAGTATATCTGATGCTGGACTGGGAGATGGAACAACAACAGGGACATTACTTGTCGGGGAAACCATTGAATACAGGGGGACATATACTCTTGACCAGCAATCAATTGATAGTGGTGTTTTAAATAACTGCCTAGATGTAACGGCAAGGGTTGTTGCAACAAATGTTCTAGTAACCGAGCGTGCAGATAATAACAATGATGGCGATGGCAACTCGACCAATGATTGCGTTCAAACCACTCTTACACAAAGTAAAACAATTGAAGTAACAAAAATTGCTGTTATCACTGATTCTAACAGTAATGGAGGAACCCCTGATGTAGGAGATATTATAAACTATACGATTACTGTTGCAAACAAAGGAAATGTTACTATAAGTAGCGTTACATTTGTTGAGAATTTTAAAGATGGTGCTGGCAATAATCTTTCTTTAACTACAGGACCTACTTACTCATCAGCTAATTATTCAGGTTCAGCTACTTCAACAGCTGGGACCCTTTTAGTTGGAGAAACTGAAACTTATAATGCAACTTATCAGATACAGGCAGCTGCAGCTAACACAGGTTCTGTATCAAACTCACTTACTGTTATAGCAAGTAGCCCTGGTCAGACAAATAATGTTTCTGACACCAGTGATGACGGCATTGATAATGATGGGAATACAGATAATGATCCAACAGAGACAAATGTTACAATAACAAAATCTTTAGACGCAACAAAAATTGCTACCGTTATTGATAATGGAGATGGAGAAGTAGGTGCAGGTGATGTTATCAGATATGATATAACAGTTAGAAATGATGGTCAGATACAGCTTTTCAACATTACTTTAGCTGATAATTTGCGCGATGGAAGTGGTGGAAGTTTAATTTATAATAATGATCTTATTCAAAACTTATCTGTTTCAAATCCACTCCCTGCAGGAAGTGTCAATACATATGTAGCTTCTTATACCATTAAGACAGCAGATGTAGAAACAGCATTAATATCCAACACCTTAACTGTAACTGGAAGTAGTCCTGGAAACACTAATGATGTTAGCGATATTAGTGATGATGGCATTGATAATGATGGGGATACTACGGGCGATCCTACCATAACAGCTCTTACAGTTCAAACAGGACTTGAAGCTGTGAAGACAGGTGTTTTAGTTGATAATGGGGATGATCTTCCAGGTGTTGGAGACACANCTGTTTGGACAATTACTGTAAGAAATACAGGAAACATAACNGTTAATAGTCTNACCATTAGCGATACNTTTAAAAACGGNGCGAACACACCTCTTTCNCTTGATTCTGGGCCAACNTTTGTAAGTTCATCCNTAGGNTCTTCATCTGGAACGCTTAGAGCNGGAGAGNTTGCAACTTATACGGCNACNTATACCGTTGATGCAACAGATGTCAGNACCACTAAAGTTGTTAACCAAGTCGTTGTTAGCGGAGTGGGTGTTGACTCTNCNTCCACAGCAGTTTCTGATACTAGTGATGATGGATTTGATTATGATGGAGATACTACGGGTGANCCAACAGAGGTTTATTTAAATTATCAAGGGAGGCTAGAGGTTATTAAAGAAGTTNATCTCACTANAGCTGATCCNGCAAAAGTTCAGGTCGGTGATGTAGCATTTTATACCATTACAGTTAAAAATACGGGTAATGTAAGTCTTACAAGTGTTTCATTAGTGGATCAGCTATCAGGTGCATCAGGAGAAATCTTAAATCTTGATAGTGGACCAACATTCCAGAGCTCCTCAAAGGGAACAGCTGCGGGAGGCCTATTGGTAGGAGAAATAGCCACCTATACTGCAACCTTTACGGTAAACCAGGCAGCAGTAGATTATGGTGGGTTTAACAATGCTGTAACAGGTTCTGGTAGAGATCCTGCAAATACTCTGATAACAGATCAGAGTGATGAAGGGAATCCTTCCAATGGATTTAATAATCCAACACCAGTACCCATCCCACCAGAACCAAGCATACTGGCACAAAAAATTTCAACCTATACAGATAATGATAGTAGTACTACTCTCAGTCTTGGAGATACAATAAACTACACTATAACGGTTTCAAATACTGGAAATGTTACCCTTGGTCGGACAGGTGGAGCTAGTGGTACTTTTGTTATAACAGATACTTTCTTATCTCTGAGTGGAGTCAACACACCAACCCTTAATTCAGGACCAACCTTTGTAGGTGCAAATCTAGGATCTTCTTATGGGCTTTTAAAACCAGGTGAGATGGCAACCTTTAATGCGACATACATTGTTACCCAAGACATTGTAAATGCCGGAGGAGTATCAAACCAAGTTGAAGTAAGAGCAATAACACCAAATGGATCGTTCGTTAGTGATGTTAGTGATGATGGAATTAGTGCAGATGGTGAATTATTTGATGATCCAACAATTAATGGAATTGCACCAGACCCATCAATTACAATTACCAAGTCTCAGACAATAACAGATAATGGCAACGGCTTAAATGATGCAGGAGACAATATTGTTTATACCATAACCATTTCAAATACCGGAAATGTTGACTTGACATCAGTGGTTGTAAGTGATAGTTTAATTGGTCTAGCCGCTTCTACAAGTATTACATTAACTAGCTCACTAACGTTTGTTAGTGCAACAAAAGGATCTAACTCAAACATTCTTAAAGTTGGTGAGATGGCCACCTATACTGCAGCTTATCTGGTAAACCAAGCAGCTGTTGATGAAAACGGAGTTCGAAATACAGCTAGCGTGAGTGCTATTTCTACTGCAGGATCTGGATCAAGTACTACTGTTAGTGCAACTTCAAATTCTGTAGACTTTGCTATAACAGCAGATCTTTCCATCGATGTTACTAAAACAGCTTCTGTTACTGACAATGACGGTGATGGTGAAACGGGTCTTGGGGATACGATCATTTACACCATTACCATTACCAATACTGGAGTACAGACATTAAAAGGATTTAACCTTACTGATACACTAACCGATGCTGCTGGCAATGCTTTGTCACTTAGTACATCGCTCACTTCATCTGATCCAATGAATTTATCACCAGGTCAATCCAAAACATATTCAGCGACATATGTTATTGAGCAATCTGCACTAGACAATGGAGGTGTAAAAAACAGTGTTTTAGTAGTTGCTAGTAATTTAAATGCTACTAAGTTTACTAATGATGTCAGTGATGATGGGAATGATAGTGATGGTAACACGGTAGATGATACAACAGATGTTTTAATCACGGCGGACCCATCAATTGAGGTCACCAAAACTTTTGTAAGTAACGATGTTGATGGTGATAATCTTATCTCAGTTGGAGATGTGCTCACTTATACCATAAAGGTTGAAAATACAGGGAATATTACCTTAAGATCAATATATTTAGAGGATACATTTACTGACTTTGATGGCAATACAGTAACTCCAACAGTCGCTCCTCCCGCTTGGGTCTCTTCTTCTGCAGGTTCAGCAGTGAGAACACTCATCTCAGGAGAGATTGCAACATATACCACTACCTACACCATATTGGCTGGTGATGTTGCCAGCGGTGGGATAAAAAATACGGTAACGGCAAAAAGTTATCATTATCCAGAAGGTAACCCAGTGGTCCTTACCCAAGACGTCAGTGATGATGGAGATGATACCGATGGAAACACGACTGACGATCCTACTCTTGCCTATATAGGACAATTACCTGCAATGGAGGTGACAAAAACCGCTTCTATGACAGACAATGGGGCATCGGGACCTAGTGTGGGCGATGTGGTACATTTCTTTATATCTGTTAAAAATACTGGTCCAGATATTTTAAATGATTTAACTTTTGTAGACACATTAAAAGATGCTAGGAATACAACAAAGGCTCTTACCACCTCAGTAACTTTTGTCTCTGGAACCACTAGCTCTACCTCTAGTACCATTCAAGTAGGTGGAACAGTTACTTTCACAACAACGTTTAATATAGACCAAGCATCAATTGATTCGGGAGGGCTGAATAACACCATTACCTTTGAGGCGAATTCAGCTAGAAATCCAGTACCGGCAGAAAAAGATGTTAAAGATATTAGTGATGATGGCGATGATACCGATGGAAACACAACCGATGACCCTACTTTTGTTCTTCTTGGAAAAGACACTGATAATGACGGCAAACCTGATACTACTGATATAGATGATGACAATGATGGTATTTTAGACCGAGACGAGAAGTGTTTGACTTATGTTTTAGACGGACAGTCCTTTGAAAGCTATTGGAAACCTGGAGCGCCGGTAAATTCATCTGACAATTCCATACGAGCGCGACCAGACACTACTACTGCACCACCTTTTAGCGCTGTTGATGGAAATGGTGAGGTCTGGGATGCAGCATTTGTTAATGGAGTGAACTGGGCTCCTCAACAAGGGACTTATTTTGCTGAACTTCTTCAAAATGCTGGTGCTAACAATAGGTCGTGGTGGCCTGAGAATCAGCCCCTATCAACTGTAGTCACAACCGCGTTTGATAGAATTATGGTTGAACAAGAAGTTTACCCTTCCTCTACTTACTCCATAACTTTTTATCATAAAGACGGGGGAAGACAATCAGCTAGTCATGGAGATGGAGGGTCTACTCTTGTTCAAATTCAGTCTCTTCAAACCAATTGGCAAATCGATCAGCTAACAGAAACGCCTGCTAACTGGACTGCTCAGACAGTGACCTTTACAACCGATGAGAACACAACAAGCATTGCCATCTTATTCTCTCCTTTCTCTGCTGCTAATGTTTCCATTCAGCTTGACGGGATAATTATGGGTTCTGTAACTCCATGTATTGCTGATATTGATGGGGATGGTGTTCCCAATGGTATAGATTTAGATTCTGACAACGATGGAATATTTGACGTGGTTGAATCAGGTAATGAAGCTTTAGATACTAATGGAGATGGTAGGATTGATATTAAAGACAGTGGTTTTGTTGATGCTGATAACAACGGTGCCCATGACACGACAGAGACCAATACCCTAAAGGACTCTGATAATGATGGCAACATTGATGCTTTTGAATTAGATTCTGATAATGATGGTTGTAATGACGTGAATGAGGCTGGGTTTACAGATCCAAATGGGGATGGTATTTTAGGGCCAAATTCAGTCACTCAGAACGCCTCGGGAACGGTAACTAGTGGAAGTGATGGTTATACCACGCCACAGGATTTAGACAATGATGGGGATTTAGACTATAGGGATGCAAATTACGATGTGGGATGTTCTAACCCTAAGGTGGAAGCCCAGAAAATAGTTCAGGTAATTGATAATAATTTAGATGGGCTTACCAATCTTGGAGATGATCTAGTCTATACCATAACAATTACAAATACAGGAAACATTGATCTTAAGTTAGATGTAGATGATTTATTAAATGATGAAGAAGGGGCATTGATTGAGAAATTAGATCTTACCTTTAGCGGCGTTAATACAACAACAACCTTCACTGCCACTACAAACCTAGCGAAAAGAAGTAATCAAGTTCAGTCTTCCGGGGGGCCCTGGCAGATAACGACTAGCAGTGGCTATATTAGTCAATGGACATATAGTAACTACATTCCAGCTGGTGTTGATTATTATTATGATGCTACCTTATCTGGAGTTACTCAAGCAAACGTGGATCTACCAGAAGGATTTCAAACCACAACAGGAAATTTTGGTGATGACAACTCTTCTCAAGATGCAGGAGCAAATGGTACTTATAATGACACCTTTTGGACAAGAATGAGAAATCATAGCTCTGATCCAAACAATACATATGAGCTTTCATGGCTTTATCAAATAATTAATAACGGACAGAACCTTAAGCCAAACACGAAATATACAGTATCCGTTTATGCTAAGGCTTATCAGAACGCCCATATAAGTAGTGATGGATCAGAAACTGATCATAGATGGAAACTAGTTTTTCATACAGGAAATACAAGCGATACAACAAAGGAGTGGGAAACATCAAATAACGCACATGGCACAAATTATACCGATGAGCGCTACAATTGGGAGATGGCTGAGAAATCTGATTGGCTCTTTATGACTGATCTTCAGTGGAAAAGATATTCCTTTACCATCACTACTGGTGCAACTCCTGGAGTAGGACGGGTAGGGATAAGACCTCCGCACAACGCTAATCATGGTGCTGCATATTGGGGCTTTCAGGTAGAAGAAAATGCTTCTCCTACGCGCCTGACTTATACCTATGATACTTTTTTCACCCCTACAGCTGCTACCTCAGGAACTTTTGATCCAAGGGTAACCTACTTGCCTCCAGGGGGAGTGGTTAGTTATACAGCATCATTTACGATCAATCAGGCTGCGATGGATGGGGGAGAATTTGTTTCTAACGTGGCTAGCGTAACAGGTACTTTTACAACTCCTTCAGGAATTACAGGAACAGTAACCACGGTTAGTGATGATCCAACAACGGGGGCGGATGATGATCCAACAAAAACAGATCTTGATAATGAGTCCGCAGTAGAGGTCACAAAAACATTTACTACAACTGATAAAAATGGAAATGGACTGAAAGATGTTGGCGATATAATAAACTATACCGTTGCTATTGAAAATAAGGGGCAGACCTCCCTGGGAAGTTTAACTCTCATAGATAGTTTTGCTAGGGCTGATGGCACTACTCAAACTCTAGAGGTCAATAGAGCAGTTGAAGGGGCAACCAATTTATTCACCTACTCAGGTTATTGGTATTACAGTGCCAACGGTTGGAGCAATCCTGGGAATTACAACAATGGTGGGGTTGGCGGATATGCTTGGAGAAATGAATTTGCACCGGGAATTGAGTATTATTTTTCTACAGCATCTGGTAGAAATCATAATAGGGTTGAAAATTCATTGCCAAACATTGGGTATGGAATAACTACAGCAAGCTATGATAGTGAATCTAGGTTGTTTTCAATGTATACACTCCAAGAATATGGCATCATTTATAGAAGTTACAATTTTGAGCCAAACACGACCTATACTTTTTCAGTTTATGCAAAGGCCAATAATTCAACCATGGCTACTAAGCCATTTTATCTAGCGGTATGGGATGGAAGTCAAGGAGCTTATCAGACAGGAAGTTCTGGGTCTTGGACCTCTACGCATACCATAAAAACTGAAGAGCTTTTTTTAATTAACGGAACTTATAAGCGATATAAGATCACCTTTACAACTAGTGCAGGCGCCGGGTCAAATGGTAGAATAATTATACGCCCACCCGTTTATTCAAGTAATGATAATCGATGGGGTCTTGCTCAACTTGAAAAGGGAGCTGCGGCAACTACTTGGATTTATACCTACAACAGTACAGATAAAGCTGGATCAAAATATTTAGGAGATGAACCGCCATTTACTAACTGGTCTAGTGGTTACCCTTCAAATAATAGCAACTATGATTGGGTATATATGAACGGCTCCAACAGGCAGTGGTATACCACCAATAGTAGTCAAAGATTCATTGTTGAGGTGGAGGATCAGCTTGTAAATACTCTCTCCTGTAGTGGATGTCCCTCATTTGCCCCTATAGGGCAATATGGAGGAAATAGTTATTTCTATAACAGTAACAATAGTAATTACTCTTGGGATCAAGCGCAGAGTTATGCTCAGCAGGCAGGGGGCCATCTTTGGGTTCCTGACATTCAGGCAGAACATGATTATGTAGTTGGAAGGTTAAACGATCTGAGTCTATCCAATAATTTTTGGATTGGTGTACGTCATAATCCTGCTAATAGTACTTATAACGTGGATTGGTATCCTGTCTATGGACCTAACACAGAACTTGATCATGGTAAAGAAATACTCGCCAAACCAACAATTGAGCCTGGTGAGAAAGTTGAATTAAGCGTTGACTACACCATCACCCAGCAAGATATTGACGCAGGGTCAGTTTCAAACAGTGTTTATTTAATCGCTGCAACGCATGGCGTATCAGATACAAGTGATGATGGGGATGATACCGATGGAAATACTACAGATGATTTTACTGAAACAATACTTGACACGCAAAGACAATTTGAGTTGACTAAAACCGCTTCAATAACTGATAATGGAGATGGAGTGTTAGGCGTAGGGGATGTTATTGTTTATACCATAGCAGTTACCAATACTGGAAACACAACCATTAGCAGTTACACATTTATCGACACCCTAACCGATGGCAACAGCAATACTCTATCTTTAAACACATCAATTACTTATTTAAAAACAGAGAGAGGAGGGGTAAACCTTAATTATAGAATTAATAATGGGACAAGAGGAGTTTGGTACACAAACGAGCCTACCCAAAACAATGCAAGTTATAATCGCGCTACCTGGGACGTAAGTCAAGTTAATAGTGGATATGCTGGCTTTCATGATGAACGTTATTTTGGCTGGAATCATCCCTACGTTATCGAAGTAGATCACCTAACCACAAGTTTTGTTCATTCTGGCATCACTTATGTTCACCTTGCGCAATATAACGGGCACTCCTATTTTAGATCTCCATCCACTAATTATAGTCATGACACGGCCAAAGCACAAACGGCAAGCACTGCTTCAGCGACCTTACTAGTAGTTAATGATTTAAAAGAGTGGGAATGGCTCAATACAACCATAAGACCTATGTTATCAAGTTGGTATAATGGACATTGGTGGGTGGGACTTGAGCAAAATCACAGCGCATCAAATTATTCTAACCCAAGTGGTGGTTGGTATTGGATCGATGGGGATAATGGTGCGCTAAGTACCCCTCTTGAAAACTCTGGATATGAAGTATTTACTGTTAGTGACACTATAATAAACCCTGAGGAGGTGGATTCCTTCACAACCTCATACACCATTACTCAAAGTGATGTGGATAGCGGCTTTGTCATTAATACAGTATCTGCCACAGGAAGTAGTCCAGGAAGAACAAATGATGTTTCAGACATTAGTGATGATAACGACGATGGTGATGGCAATACCACTGATGACCCGACGGTGGTCACCATCACCCCCTCCCCATCACTTGACGTAGTAAAAACAGCTACTGTCTCTGATGTTAACGGTAATTCAGAAAATGATACGGGAGACATTATTTATTATACCATTACAGTAACAAATACAGGAAATGTTACTCTCTCTGGGGTTACCGTATCGGATACCATAACCGATAATTTCGGTAATGATATTCAAGCTACTCTAAGCCCTGTGGTATTTGTCTCTGCAACACAAACCTCAACGCAGGGAACACTAAAAGTTGGTGAGATGGCT
>NZZH01000009.1 GCA_002702405.1 Flavobacteriaceae bacterium
GTTAACAAAAGGTCCTGCCATAAAATCATTTTTTACTTCCCACATTCCTTTTGTTAAATATGTTTTTCTATTTAAAATTTGTGTTTTATAAAAGTAGGGCCTATAGGCTTTCTCGGTAATCATGTGTGAATTAAGGAGTCTTCCTGGAAGATATATTTGCCCAATGGAATCTCTTATCTGGATCAATCTATTCTTTATATTTCCTTTAAATTCAGATGATGAAATTTGATATACTATGAAATTAAGATGCCCCTGTTGAATTTCTTTTTGAAACCATGTAAAATTAAATGTATCTTTTACTAATTTATATGCCGTTGGGAACAATAAAGAAGCACCGAAACGGGTTTTTATGCTTTTGTCGATATTGGGAGACTTTTTTATCCTTCTGAATTTTTCATGAGTTTCGTTCTGGTCAATGGAACTAATTATTTCTTTAATATTTAGCTCTAATAAATATCCTTTTTTATTGTCACTTGAAGCAGTAATTTCAATAACAACTTGTTCTTTAGCATATTTATTTTTATTTATTTGAAAATTTGAAATTGAATCTGATTTAAATAAAATTATGTTTCTTGAGCTGCGAATAAAACCGCTAAAAACTTTTGAAGGAATATAGTTTAAAGTAAATCTATCTTCGTCTAAAGGAAGTCCTTCATAGGGTTTTGTCAATAAATTTCTAGTCATTTGACCAAGGGTGTCGCCCCAGCTTTTGTTTGGCATAACAATGGAAATTGTATTTAATCTACCGTTTGAATTAGGTAAATATTTCTCATTTCCACCCTCGGAGCATGAGAAATTAAAAAAGATTAAGAAAAATAAAATTATGAATAAATACTTTTTCATTTCTCTCAAATTAGCGCAAGTATTCCAGGCAGTTTTTTGCCTTCTAAATATTCTAACATTGCTCCACCTCCAGTTGAGATATAACTGAAGCCTGTTGATAATCCAAATTTTCTAACTGCAGAAATAGAGTCTCCGCCACCAACCAAAGAAAATGCACCTCTCTCTGTTCTTTTNACAATTTCTTCTGCCAATATTTTTGTTCCTTTTGAAAAAGGCTCAAGCTCAAANACCCCTATTGGTCCATTCCAAAGAATTGTATTGCTTTTTTGAATAATTTGAGAAAANGTCTTAATTGATTTAGNNCCTGCATCTAANCCCTGCCANCCTGAAGGAATTTTATAAACAGANGAAANATTAATTTCTGCTTTTGCTGAAAATTTATTTCCAATAACTACATCTTCNGGCAAAAANANTTTAACTCCTTTTTNATTAGCTANTTCAATAATNTTTAAAGAATATTCACAGAATTNNTCTTCGCAAATAGAATCNCCTATNTGNCCNCCTTNGGCTTTNATAAAAGTGTAAACCATTCCTCCTCCAATAATCAAATAATCAATTCTTTCAAGTAANTTTTCAATCACTGTAATCTTTGATGAAACTTTNGCCCCTCCAACTATNGCAGTGATTGGTTTNTCTCCATTTTTTAATNCTCTATCAATGGATTTTATTTCTTTTTCTAAAAGNATNCCAGCAAATTTTTTNCCTTTGAAAAAATCTGCTATAATACTTGTTGANCTATGGGCTCTATGAACAGANCCAAATGCNTCATTTACAAAATATTCTCCCANTTGAGANAGTTTCCTTGCAAAATCAANNTCTCCTTTTNTTTCNTCNGGATAAAAGCGAACATTTTCCATTAGTATAACCTCNCCTTCTNNAAGGGNATNGACAGCTTTGATTGCTTTATTNCCAATACAATCATCACAAAATTTTANAGAAACTCCNAGGATTTCNTCAACANAATAAACNATGTGAGAAAGNGAATATTTNANNTCNCTGCCTNNNGGNCTNCCCATATGGGAAAGNAAAATACATTTCCCTCCTCTATTANTTATCTCTTGAATTGTTCTTTTAGAAAATTCAATTCTTGTAGNNTCTGTTACCTTGAAATCATTACTNAANGGAACATTAAAATCGACTCTTATAATTACTCTTTTATTCTTGAAATTTTGATNAAGNAAATTTTCCATAATTANTTTAAAAATACTTTTATTTTTTGTCATATATTGAATAAAAATTAATAATCTAATGAGTTNTTTATTTAAATAATTCTCNCNANAAAANATGTATANNCAAGACATTATTGGTCAAAATCTTATAAAAAAGCANCTTAAAAAAATGCTNGTTGAAAANACTTATCCTCAAAGTCAAATTTTTATTGATCCTAATGGATATGGAGGNCTCCCNNTAGCTATAAATANTNGTTTAAACTTAATTTATGGNTTGGNAAAAATGGANGAATATGAAAANAATAAAATTCCTTTTTCTAATTTAATTANTCACCCTGATCTACATTTTGTATATCCAAGTATAACTAANTCTAAAACAAGCTNAAATTCTCATAACTCTAATTTATTGTCATCGTGGAGAGATTTTATTATTTCTTCACCCTATGGAGAAATTTACGATTGGTTAAAATTGCTTGATTCAGGAAATAAGCAAGGAATTATAAACGTGGAAGAAGTTCTTAAAATTCAACAAAAAATGAGTTTAAAGTCTCATTCCGGGGGAAATAAAGTTTTAATAATATGGGGTGCAGAAAAATTGAATTCTCAAGCTTCAAATAAATTACTTAAAATCATTGAAGAGCCTCCAGAAAACTCATATTTTATCCTAGTTACAGAAAANTCCTCTGCTCTACTTCCNACTTTGATCTCTAGATGTCAAAGGATAAAATTAGCTCCAATTGAGAGTCAAGAAATAACTGATGCATTAAAACAATATGATATAACAACAGATAAGATTAAACTCGTAAAATTCAGCAAAGGTAGTTGGAGAAAAATATTGAATAATATTTTTAATAAAGAAGAAAGAGAANCNTTNGAAAAATACTTAATTGAATTTTTGAAAATTTGTTTTAATATAAAAAAAAGTAAAAAAGCTATCATTGATTTATTTAATTGGTCAGATTCAATATCATCGTTAGATAGAGAGGAACAAAAGGCTTTTATAGAATATGTTCTTGAGGCAATGAGACAATGTCTTTTAATTACATATAAATCAAGCCAACTTGTTGATTTTCAGCATTTTAAAAATTTAGATTTACAAAAGTTATCAGCTCACGTACACAGTAAAAATATTCAAGAAATAGCAGCTCTGTTAGAGGAAACAATATACTTTTTAGAACGAAATGGCAATTCTAAAATTATATTTTCAAGTTTTTCGATAGCACTTGTAAGAGAATTAAATGTTAAGGAGTAGTCTTCCTAAATACGAATGTTAATGATGAGTATTTTTNTGTTTTAAAAGATTTTAAATTAAAATAAATTCCTTTNAAGAGCCCGNGAAAAATAGAAAATTTATTTAATCTNCTTTTTTCAGACAAATAACTTATATATAAGGTGTCAAACCATAAGGGAAAANTTTTTATTTGTTTAAACCCTTCTTGTTCAACAATTTTTAATAANCCCTTAGGAGTAAAATGCCANAAGTGTCTTGNTATATCTAATGCTGCCCAAGACTTTTTATAATAAACGGCATCATGGCTTTCAAGGTTAGGGACTGCTAAAATTAATATTCCGTTTTTATCTAACATTTTATTAAAAGATCTAATTGCTATTATAGGNTCTTCTAGGTGCTCTAAAACATGCCAAAGGGTTATAGCTTTATATTTGATTCCTTTTGCTTGTTTTAAATTTTCAAAGGGTAAAATTCCATTATTTTTGGATATATCTCTTGCAGATTTGTTTGGTTCTAATCCATAAACATCATGGNGTTTTTTCTTCATATAAAGAAGAAATTCTCCTGTCCCTGAGCCAACATCCAAAATTTTGGATTCCTTNGGAAGAAACTTTCCNATCATTTTATATTTATATGAAAACATAANTCGTCTTATCATAGAATAAAGAAGACTTATAAGGGTATNTTTTGTTTTTGAATGAGGNAAGTATTCANTTGTNGGAATAAAATTTTNTGATTTCTTANCTTTTTTAAATACTGTCTTAGCAATCCCCNATTCTTTATTATATAAAATATCNTATTGNCTATTTGTNGGAAANTTTTCNTTTCCGTTAAAGAGNTTATTTTTAAAATTTATGTNTTTTGTTTCCACGTGGAACATTTATCTGCCCATNTTAACAAGCAAGGCGCTAATATCACTTGGTTTAATACCNCTAATTCNNGATGCTTGAGACAAGTTNCTNGGATTAATCTTNTTNAGCTTTTCCTTTGCTTCTGAAGACAATGAAGACAAGCTGTTNNAATTAAATCCNTCCGGGATTANTATGTGTTCTAGCTTAGATAGCTTTTNNGCATTTTCTTTTTCTTTTTCAATATATCCNGAGTATTTAATTTCTATTTCAGCCTGTTCAATAGATAAATCNCTAAATTTTTCTTCATTTAAGTATTTAGAAATTTTATTCACCTTCTTTAAATCNTTTCCATTAATATTTGGCCTNGAAAGTATTTTGTAAATTTTATTTGACTGNCTCATAGGNGATGAATTTTTTTTCTCCAAAATNGAATTAATNTCAGNNGGAGAAATACTTTGNGTTTTATAATACTNTATTANCTTGGANGTTTCATTTNTTTTAGANTCTACNAAACGCATCCTNTCTTGAGAAGCAAGTCCTANTGAATATGATAGTGGNGTTAATCTAATATCTGCATTATCTTGCCTTAAAAGNGTTCTATATTCTGCTCGGGANGTAAACATTCTNTANGGNTCTTCTGTNCCCTTTGTTATTAAGTCNTCTATTAAAACCCCTATATANGCCTGGTCTCTTTTCAAAACGAAAGGGTCTTTNCCNGNAATTTTCAAATGAGCATTNATCCCAGCTAATAGGCCCTGCGCAGCAGCTTCCTCNTAGCCAGTAGTTCCNTTNATTTGTCCGGCAAAAAATAAATTATTTATAANTTTTGTCTCCANATTNTATTTTANCTGNGTTGGAGGGAAATAATCATACTCTATTGCATAGCCTGGCCTGAAAAGTTTTACTTTTTCAAAACCTTTTACTTTTTTTAAAGCATCATACTGAATTTCCTCAGGCAGAGAGGTTGAAAATCCATTGACATAAACTTCAATTGTATTCCATCCTTCAGGCTCAACAAAAATTTGATGCCTTTCCTTGTCTTGAAATCTACTTATTTTGTCTTCAATTGAGGGGCAATATCTTGGGCCAATACTTTTTATTCTTCCATTAAACATTGGAGATCGCTCAAATCCAGTTCTTAAAATATCATGAACATCTAAGGAAGTATATGTTATATGACATGCCCTTTGTGAGTTTAGCAAATGCGTTTTTAAAAAACTGAATTTTGATGGTTTTTTGTCACCTTCTTGTTTTTCCATTAAATCATAATCCAAAGAACGCCCATCAACTCGAGGCGGTGTTCCGGTTTTCATTCTACCAGAATTAAACCCAAGTTCTTCTAAATTAGCAGTTAGCCCTCTAGCTGGGCTTTCACCGGCTCGGCCACCAGCAAAATTTTTATCGCCAATATGAATCAATCCATTTAGAAATGTTCCGTTTGTTAAGATAACAGCCTTTGAATATATTTTAGATCCTAAAGAAGTAATCACCCCGCTAACTTTATTTTTTGAGATTAATAATTCTACTACCGATTCCTGATAAAAGTCTAAATTAGGCTCCTTTTCTAAGGACTCTCTCCATAGCTTTGAAAACATATTTCTATCTGATTGAACTCTGGGACTCCACATTGCGGGGCCTTTTGATTTGTTCAGCATTCTGAATTGAATAGCGCTTAAATCAGAAATTATTCCGCTTTCGCCTCCTATGGCGTCTATTTCTCGAATTATTTGACCTTTTGCGATGCCCCCCATAGCTGGATTACATGACATCTGGGCAATTGTATTCAGGTTCATTGTAATTAAAAGAACTGATGATCCCATTCGCGCTGCTGCTAAGGAAGCTTCTGCGCCAGAGTGTCCACCACCCACAACTATTATGTCATATTTTTTTTCAAACATCTAAAGTCATCTGTTTCACGTGAAACATTTTAATTGCTTCTTCTTCTTTTCCTCTCATAATTTCTTTTTCNCTTTTGGTTTTATCTTTATATCCAAGGCANTGTAAGAGACCGTGTNAAANAAGTCTAACTGTCTCATCTTCAGNGCTTTGNNTGTTTTCNGCNGCATTTTTTANTAACGCTTCTTTCGATATAAAAACTTCGGCAGANANTTTGTTCCCNTCNGTGTAATCAAAAGTAATTATNTCGGTTATNTCATCATGNTCTAAAAATTCTTNGTTAATTTCTTTCATTTNATNCGCNCTAATAAAGTTATACTCANCTCTATTAATGATATANTGTTTNTCCNANGCTANTTTACGAAGCAAAATCTTGAGCTTTGGTTTNCTTATCTTAACAAAATCTAGATCTAAAAATTTAATCATAGTGAAGCAAAGATAGCTCTTGATTTTGAATATAATTAAATTGTGCCGTCTTATGAATTTGATCTAATATATTCAATAGGCCATTCCAAACTAAGAAAAAATAATTTATTTATCATTTAACATCTATTATCTTTACATAAGATGTCTGTCAGAGTAAGATTTGCGCCAAGCCCCACGGGGCCTCTACACATAGGAGGCTTAAGAACCGCCTTATATAATTATATCTTGGCAAAAAAATATAAGGGAACCTTTATTCTTAGGATTGAAGATACTGACAAAAAAAGAGAAGTTGAAAAAAGCGAAAAATATATTTTAGATGCCCTTTCTTGGCTAGGTATAAAGCCTAATGAAGGACCTTTTTCGGGTGGTCCCTACGGCCCGTATAGGCAAAGTGAGAGAAATAATATATATAAAGCTTATGCAAAAAGATTAATTGATAGCAAATCTGCATATTATGCTTATGATTCTGAAAGCGACCTTAATAAAGCCAGGGAAAACTTAAAAAAAACAGGGGGGGCTTTTAAGTATAATTCAGCAAACAGGCTTTTATTTAATAACAGTTTGACATCAGATAGCAAAAAGGTTAGGGGGATAACGGAAAAAGTTATAAGATTAAAAGTTCCTAAAAATAAAAAAATTAATGTGGATGATCAGATTAGAGGAAGAATCACTGTTTCCTCAGAAGAGGTTGAAGACAAAGTGTTAATAAAAGCAGACGGAATGCCGACATATCATTTTGCAAATGTAATAGATGACTACTTAATGAAAATCACACATGTAATTAGAGGAGAAGAATGGTTGCCCTCTTTGCCAATTCATAAAATTCTATATGATGCTTATGGTTGGAATACTCCAAAATTTATGCATTTGCCGTTAATTTTAAATACGGCTGGGAAGGGAAAGCTATCAAAAAGAGATGGTGAAAAAGAAGGCTATCCTATTTTCCCTTTAAGATGGAAAGATTCATTGGGGTTTAAAGAAACAGGGTTTTTGCCTGAGGGATTAATAAATTATATTGTCCTGTTGGGGTGGTCGCCAGAATCTGATAAAGAAATTTTAAACATAAAAGAGATTGTAGAACTCTTCAAAGAAGATAAAATTCATAAAGGAGGTGCCCGTTTTGATTTTGAAAAAGCTGTTTGGCTAAATCAAAAACACATCCAAAAGAAAGCTCCAGAAAAGCTATTAAAAAAATTCCCTGAGTTTTTCAAAAACATTGCAGATAACGAAAAATTATTGGTGTCTTTAATTGCTCTAATTCAAGAAAGGGCATCATTATTAACAGATTTTGAAAAAGAAAGCTTCTTGTTTACAAACAGTCCTGCCAAGTATGATATAAATTCCTTGTCCAGATTAGACGAAAAAAAATCTTTGCAAATTTTAAAATATTTACACGATTCATTAAACAACAAAAAATTTGTCTTAGATGGCTGGAAATCAGAGATGATGGGTTGGGGAAAACAAGAAGGTTTTTCTGCTAAAGAAATTATGCAAACAATTAGAATGGCGCTGGTGGGATCTTTAAAAGGGCCTGATTTGGTTTCTATCAGTTCATTTATAGGAAAAGATGCCTTTTTAAAACGACTAAATTCTTTTATAGGGTTCCTAAAATAAAACTCTCATAATTACTTCTTTTTATTTCAGCCTTTATATATATTGTAAAAAAAACTAGATTATGAATATTTCAACATATGTATTAATTTTTTTTGGAATTTTAGCTCTGCTATCTTCTCTTTTCATTGTTAAGCAACAAACCGCAGCTATAATAGAGCGCTTTGGCAGATTTATTGGTGTTCGCCACCCGGGGTTGAGAATAAAAATTCCTATCATTGATCGAATATCAGGGAGAATAAGCCTAAGGGTTTTACAGTTAGATGTAATTGTAGAAACTAAAACTAAAGATGATGTTTTTACAAAGCTTAAAATATCTGTTCAATACAAAGTAATTAAGGATAAGGTTTGGGAGGCGTTCTATAAATTAGATTCGCCGCAGGACCAAATAACGTCTTATGTGTTTGATGTTGTTCGTGCTGTTGTGCCTAAGATGAAGTTAGATGATGTGTTTGAAAAAAAGGACGAAATTGCAAACGCAGTAAAAGGAGAATTAAATGACGCTATGGGGAATTACGGCTATGATATCATTCGTGCGTTGGTAACTGATATTGATCCTGCGATGGAAGTCAAAACATCAATGAACAGAATTAATGCTTCTGAGCGTGAAAAAGTTGCTGCTCAATATGAAGGGGATGCGGCAAGAATCTTAATAGTAGAAAAAGCTAAAGCCGAAGCAGAGAGTAAGCGTTTACAGGGTCAAGGAATAGCAGATCAAAGACGTGAAATTGCAAGAGGTTTAGAAGAGTCCGTCGATGTTTTAAATAATGTTGGAATAAATTCACAAGAAGCTTCAGCTTTGATTGTCGTTACCCAGCATTACGATACGCTTCAATCTATTGGTGAAGAAACTAACAGTAATTTAATTCTTCTTCCTAATTCTCCTCAAGCAGGTAGCGACATGCTAAACAATATGGTAGCTTCCTTTACCGCAAGTAATCAAATAGGGGAGGCCATGAAAAAACAAAACCTAAAAAATCCAACAAAAAAGATTAAAGACAGGGGTATAAATACGCAAAGTACTAGTGGAGAAGAAACGGACGAAAATGAATCAGGTGAAAAATAAAATTAAGCTTTCTTTTTTTGTTTAAAACTATCTCTTAGCCCTGTAGTTTTATTGAAAACTCTCTTGCCGTCTTGTTTTGTTTTTTCTGCAATAAAATACCCTTGTCTTTGAAACTGTACTCTTTGACCAGATTTTAGAGACGCTCCGTAGGGCTCTATGAATCCATTTTTTTTTATTAAGGAGTTAGGGTTCAAGTGCTTTATAAAATCTTCTTGTTTGTCTGGGTCTGGAACTAAAAAAAGCGTGTCGTATTGATTTACAATAATTTCCTTTGCTTTTTTTGAGCACACCCAATGAATTGTTGATTTTACTTTTCTTTTACTTTCTATGCTTCCTGTTCCACTTTTACTTAGATAATCATAAGTACACACTATGTGCTTAATGTTTCCTTCTACGTCTCTTCTGATCTCTTTTGCTTTAATTATGTAGGCGTTTTTAAGCCTCACCTCGTTTCCTAGGCTTAACCTAAAAAAACTCTCCCCTGTCTGTTCTTGAAAATCTTCTTTTTCAATAAAAAGCTCTTTTGA
>NZZH01000037.1 GCA_002702405.1 Flavobacteriaceae bacterium
TATTCTTTCAAAAGTATATTAATATCTTCAATTAAAATATCAACATCATTTACATTATCTTCTCCTTTATCGACTCCTGAATAATAAACAATGGGGTTATCAAAATTATCGACCCTTGATCTTAAAAAACCTCTCTTATCTATTAAAGCGAAATAACCCTGATGTTCAAAACCCCCTGCGACTTCCGGATTTATAGCAGCAAAGATGTTGAAACCAGAATTAGCCAAATTAAAAACTGTTTTTTCATCACTTGTAAGAAAGTGCCAATTTTGGGATTTAATATCATATTCTTCAGAATATTTTTTTAAAACATGAGGAGTATCATATTCTGGATCTATGGTAAATGATGCAATCCCAAAATCATACCTACTATAAAAAAAATCATCTATGATTTTCATGTTTTTATTCATTATTGGGCATATTGACGGGCATGATGTGAAGAAAAACTCAACAACATATACCTTGCCTAAAAAATCTTCATTCCCTATCAATAAACTGTCTTGATTTAACATTAAAAAATCAGGAACTTTTTTTGGTTTATTATTGATGTTTAGATAAGATAGAGGCTTTGCTGGGACAGACCTATTATAATCAACTACTGATCCTGAATTTATTCGCTCAAATATTTTAGGTATAGAAAAAATTCCAAAAAGAAGGATAAGAACAAAAAGCCAAATGAAATAATAATATTTTCCCATATATAATTTTAAGGCCTGTTATATTTTTTTAAAGCTCTTCTATACTCAGCAAGAATCACCTTAACATCATCAACCATCTTATTATTAATTTCCGCAACTGATTGGGTATTAAAACCAAATAAAATTCCCTGATCATCATCATCTCTGCCTCTTAGATTTTTTTCTTTATCAATAATAAAAACTATGGGGGTACTATCTGAATTAGATAATTTAAATGGCGTGTTCAAACTATTAAATAAATTATTAATTTCTTCTGAATTTCCGAAAATAAATTTCCACTTAATAAGATTTGTACCAACACCTTCTTTTAATTTCTTTTTTAAACTTTCTGCCTCTATTTCTTGTCCTTTTGACAAAACAATTACAAACTGAAAGTCATTAAATTCAAAGAAACGCTTATATATTTTCTGATTAAGATTAAGCGCCTCTGTTTTTTTATTTATTACATCGCTCCCCCAAAAACCTAATATAGAAATGTTATCTTCAAATTTTATGCTATCTCCTGAAAGACTATCCCATGAACTTATTTCATTTATATCTTCTGATAGAATTGGTAAAAGAGCAAAGTTGTTTTTACCCGAAGCAAAGAAAAGATATATAAATACTGGGAAAACAAAAAGTACTATCAGTACAAAATATTTTTTGGTATTACTATTTAACACAATACTTTATAATAAATCTAAAAGTTCCAACTAACAAAGCCCTCAAACATTACATCAAAAATATAATCAGCTTCTAGAAAAAGAATAAATACCAGGTATGGAATTAAAATTACCAAAGGCAATACGACTGAGTTCTTTAAACTTGATGTTTCATCTCTCATATGCATAAAATCCCATGTAATATAATATGCCTTGATGATAGTAAGTATTATAAATATCCAATTAAGTAATTTCATTCTCATGAAATAGGCAGATAGAAAATCTGGTTTAATGATACCTAATGCAACTTCAATTATAGTTACAATCGATAGAAAAATAAGAACGCCCCATATTTTTTGTTCATTTGATTTAAACTTAATCAAACCTCTAAAAATTTCTAGCTTATGTTCTCCTACTGACATATTAATTAATTTTTAAACTAAATAGAAAAATGTAAATACAAAGACCCAAACTAAATCTACAAAGTGCCAATAAAGGCCAACTTTTTCAACCATATCATAATGCCCTCTTCTTTCGTAAGTGCCAATTATTATATTAAAGAATATTATAATATTTAGAACTACTCCTGAAAAAACATGGAATCCATGGAATCCTGTAATAAAGAAAAAGAAATCAGCAAAAAGAGGATTGCCATATTCATTTCTGACTAAATTAGCTCCTTCAACTACAAGTATAGCAGAATCTATTTTTCTTAGAGATTCATCTCGATTTAAAATAATTTTATTTCCACTCTCATCAATTTTTTGAATTCTAATAAGAATATCTGAATTGGCTTTAAACCCTTCCTTAACTTCCTCAATTGAAAATTTAGGAAGTGATTTCTCTGTCTGAAACCATATTCCATCACTTTTTTCTTGAGTTGATCTTTCACTTGGTATTCCAATTGCAAAATCAGAAAGAGAAACCCTTTTTTTGTCTTCAGCACTGAGAAACTGCAAAATTTGTCCTCCTCTTGTTTCAACAGCACCGTATTCTCCTTTGATAAAATTTTTCCATTCCCAAGCCTGAGAACCAACAAAAACAGCGCCTCCAATTATGGTTAGAAACATATAAAAAGCTGTTTTCGATTTATTCATATGGTGTCCAGCATCAACAGCTAATACCATAGTAACAGAGGAAAAGATTAATATAAACGTCATTAATGCAACATAATACATTGGAGCATCAACACCATGAAGAAATGGGAAATGGGTGAAAACTTCATCAGCAATAGGCCATGAATCTATGTATTTAAATCGTGAGAAACCATAGGAAACAAGAAAGCCAGAAAAAGTAAGTGCGTCTGATACAATGAAAAACCACATCATTAACTTACCGTAACCAGAGTTTAAGGGTTTTTGATCTCCCCCTTCCCAAACATTTACCTCTTCATAAGATTTCGAAACAGATACCGCCATAATGTTTAAAAATTAGGTTACAAATTTAAATATTTTAATGGTAAAGCTTTACAAATAAGAATAAATATATCCACAAAAATCCAAGAAAATGCCAAAAGGTATGAGCAAGTTCAAAGCCAAGATTATTTCCTCCGATATATTTACCAAAAGATAAATTATAGTATACAACAATCAAACTAATAAAGCCTGCAAATAGATGTGCTAAGTGGAGTAAAACTAGAACATAAAGATAAGATGTGGTTACTGAACTTTCAGCTCCGGTAAAATAAAACCCCTGATCAATAATAGAATTAAAACCTCTAAACTGAAAAAAAACAAAAAAGATTGCAGAAATAAAAGTCACTAAAAGAAAAATTTTTGAGAGGTTTATTTTTTCAGCTTTTAATTTATTTTTTGATAGATAAAAAAACAAACTGCTCAGTATTATTAATATAGTGCTTATTAAAAAGTCATTTGGTATTATAAAATCTGAAAGCCAATCTGCTCTTTTACTGCTTACAATAAATGCACTAGTTAACCCGGCAAAAGTCATTGAAATACTAATCATTCCAACCCAAAGCATCATCTTTTTTGCCCTACTCATTTTTATATTGATATCATTACTCATTTTGTGTTTTATATAAATTTGTCAACTACATAAATTATTTGAAGGAAAGTAATATAAATAATACTAAATCCCATAAGTCTTTTAGCGCTTACTATATCTTTTTTTTGCATCAATTTTAAAGAAAAAAACAAAAAGAAAAATCCCAAAATAAGAATTAATGATGCTGCAGGGATTGACAAAATTAAACTCCCAGAATACGAGGTAACAGGAATTAATGAAATAATAATTGTCCATAATGTATAAAAAACTATTTGAAATGCAGATGCATTATCCCTTTTACCACTTGGCAGCATTTTAAACCCAGCTTTTTGATAGTCCTCATCCATCATCCATCCAATAGCCCAAAAATGTGGAAATTGCCAAAAAAATTGAATCATGAACAATATTCCAGGTTCAATGCCAAATTCTCCAGTTGCTGCAACCCAGCCTAACATAAAAGGAATTGCCCCAGGGAAAGCACCAACAAATACAGATAAAGGAGTGACTGTTTTTAAAGGAGTGTATAAACAGGTATAAATAAGGATTGAAACAACACTAAAAAATGCAGTCTCGAAATTTATACTATAAAGAAACAATATGCCTATTAGCGAAAAAATTATCCCTAAAATTATTGCAGATAAATTTGACATTCTATTAGAGGGTAAAGGGCGGTTTTTTGTTCTAATCATTAATCCATCTTTTTCTTTCTCGATTAATTGATTAAAAATACTAGAAGCGCCAGCCATGGCATATCCTCCTATTGAAAGTAAAAATAATGTATAGAACTCTATGTTTTCGGCACCTAAAAAATATCCTGCTATTGAAGAAAATATAATGCTAAATGACAATCTAATTTTAGTCAGTTGCATTAAATTGACTAAGAAAGATAAAAAACTAAAAGAAATCGTTCTTGATTGCTCTATTTGAGTATTTATCATCTATGAAAAACTTCCTGAAATTGAAATTTTGAAATTATCTAAAAATTATTGTAATCTAAATGTTATGGGTATACTAAATGGAACTCTTACGGCTCTACCTCTTTGTTTGCCAGGAATCATCCTAGGTAACCTACCTATAATTCTCTCTGCTTCCCCTTCAAGATTTTTGTCAGGGCCTCTTGATCTAACATTTATTATATTCCCGTCAGTGGATATTACAAAACTGACATAAACTCTTCCTTGAATTCCCATTTCTTGAGCAATTTCTGGATATCTAAAATTCTTTTTTATATGCTGATTAATTCTCTCTTGAAAACATTCTCTCCTTTTACTTTTTGCTACTCTTTCACAACCAGGGTATACTGGAACATCCTCAATAACAGCAAATGGAACATCTATGTCATCATCGAATTCTTCTACCTCAATTTCTTCTACCTCCACAATATCATCTTGATCAGTTTCTGTTGATTCAATTATGGTTTCCTCAACCTCTTCTTCATCTTCAACTACTTCTATGACCTCAGGTGCGGGAGGGGGTGGTGGCGGTGGCGGTGGCGGAACTTTTAATTGTTCAGTAATAGGGACTTCTTCATCATCATCGTCATCAACATCCAAAGCTTCGTATCCATAATTAGATCTGTCATAAGTCTTATACTCAATTGCTCTCCATGATATGAAAAGAACAAATGTCAAGCCAATTATAAAATAAAGACCGCTATTTTTTGACAAGTCTGCCTTAGGATTTTTCTTGGGTTGCATTGAAATTTAAATTTACATACGCTAATCTATAAAAAAATGGATTATAAACAAACAACTAATTTTTATAAATCATCCTCCTATAACTTCGAGATAGCCACTACTATCAAGTAAATCTCTTATTTGATTAATGTCTTCAATTTTAATTTTGATAATCCATCCGGATTCATAGGGTTCATTGTTAATTATTTCAGGGGTTTCTTCAATAGCTGAATTAACCTCTAAAATTTCTCCTGTCAATGGCATGAAAAGATCAGAAACTGTTTTAACAGCCTCTACAGTTCCAAAAACCGAATCTTTTTCGATTAAATCCCCTTTAGTATCAATCTCCACATAAACAATATCTCCCAATTCGCTCTGAGCAAAATCAGTAATTCCAACGATGGCAATATCATTATCTATTTTGACCCACTCATGATCATTTGTGTATTTTAAATTATCCGGAACGTTCATAATTTTATCTGACTTTGGCAAATGTAATGGATTTGTAATTAGTTCCCAAAATTGTATCTAATAGTAATACCAGATCTTATTGAATTTTGAGGAAATGCTGTAGATATAGCAAATTTTGAAAAATTATGATCATAAAAAAACAGACTAGTCAAATTTTTAGAAAGTGCATAATCGGCTGTAATCTTAATAGACATAATTGTTTGTCCAGCTGTAACCTGATTACTGTCATATTCTAGGTTTCTCAAAACAGTTATATTTTCTCTCAATGAAAAATCTCCTTTCAAATTTAAGTCTCCATTAAGAATAAATCTTCTCCCCCCAATATTACTTCTTACTCTTAAATCCTTAATTCTGTATCCTAGTCCCAATATATATTCGTTTCCATTTGATTCAGTTATAAGATTATTATCTAGGCTTAAAGAAAGAGCCCTGTCTCTTTTAATCTCTCCTAGAATCTTCAAAGAATTATTAAATTCAAGATCTAACCTAACAAGTGGATTGAATTGTTCAACCAAATTTATATTTGAAAATAATTTAGATGTTAAGAAGTTTCCTTGTCTATCCCTTAANAAAGGNTTNAATGGATTATATTNAAGATTTGATTGAAAATTAGTTATAGTATAACTTGCTCGATATCCATGAGCAATTGAAGCTCTTCTAAAGATTTTTTTAATAGCTTTTATTTTGGTGAATCCAGAATATTTAACATTCCAATTAGGCAGTGGCATTTTTTTCATCGGATCCAAGCTAATTCGATTAACATTTGATCCAGTGTAAGCAGATAAAAATGAAGTTACTAAAACTTCTTGGTGATTTTTACCATAACCAAAGGGGTACCCTTCTTGGTCAAACTGATCTTGATACAGTANGTTCCTNTTTGAGAATCTTTTTGCAATAAAGAATAAATTTTTTCTAAAAATTTCAAAATTTGAGTTTTTTGTTCCCTCTGAATNCTTAAAAGAAGTTCTAATCATAATAGTAGATACTCCAAAATTTCCATATTTATTAGAGTTTAAAGGTATATACTCTTGATTTTCTATACGAAAATTTTCAGATAGATTTTCAGAATAATTACTTTCCATATTCAAATCAATTGCTAAGTCTCTAACTGGATTTATCTGGGCAATTAATCTAAATTTATTATTGTGAATTTGCTCAAAAGATTCATTAAAATTAGGGAACTTAGTTAACCAACCNCGTCTCGCAGATTCATATCTTATATCTGCCTGACTTCCNATTGTGAAACCAAAAGAAGGATCTAATGTTCCCATAAAACCGACACCTTGAAGATACCCTGGTAAAACCTTACCNTTATTTTCAGAATAGTTTATCTGTATTCTTTTTAATAATGACAAAAAATCTACTATTCTAGTTGTTGCCCTTTTTATTCCTCCCATTACTTTTCTTTCTTTTTGATCTTTTGATAAACCTAATATTTGATACAACTTNTTAAAAGAAATTGAACCTGATANAACTCTAGTATTTGCNTTTTGAATTGTATTNACTCTACCTAATAATTCCCCGTTATCATTTTCCACATTNGCAAGAGCNTCAGANCCTCTTTGCCAACTNAAATCNCCAGTATAACTATAGCTAGCNTCTATAAAGTTCAGAAAGGGGAAATAGTNAAATGGTATCTTATAATTTAANGTNGNTGATTGAAANTGTCNATTGGTCTGACCAGTATTCCATATCCCATCCCAAATACCCAGAGTTTTATCTACAGTTTGATANCCCTCTTCNTTTTGATCATTAAGAAANTTTTTTACAATATTATTATTTGATGCTTGNAATGTAAACCTCAATGATTTTGTCAAATTATGATTTAAATTATANGACCAATCAAAAAGATAATTTCTTAATTGTAGATCTGGTAAAGGNATTTGATTAGATGTATCTATNCCTTCCATATAAATTTGTCTAAANCTTTGACTTTTAAAATCTCTACTTATTCTAGAAGTTACAGCTANCAAATCTGGNAATAAATTAAAATTTANTTCNTTCAACCAATCCCAATATTTCTTATTATCAAATAATTTAGAGTCTTTAAATAAATAAAACTCTAATGGNTTAAANCTATATCCATAATTTGCTCCCATTTGAAGACTAAGGTCTTTCTGNTTTTCTATNTCATAATCATTNTGTTTGACCTCATTNTAAGANTATGAAAAATCAAAATTTTCTGGACTATAAAANCTTTGCTTAGATTTTCCTGAAGAATTTTTTCTNACTCCAATGAGATTAANACTTTTCCTTTTTGTATANAACATAGCCTGATCCTTTATNGAGTCCTTTTGAGTTGATCTTTCACTAGAATCCATACGATCTTTTAGTAAAATGTCCTGATAAAAAGGGTCATACTCTGGGGTTAAAAATTCTTCTCCAAGATTCATGCTTAGCGGAACCTGCAATCCCCAGTTCTCTGGAAAAATTTTACCTAAATTAATTTCTGAAACGATATCATATTGTTTCATATCCTCACGATTGCTTTGATTTGGACTTTGATCTATTGCCCCAAAACCAATTGTAGAAAGTCTTCCAGTTGCAGAAATGGATGCGAAATCAGCTATGTTAGCATCTAATGTGCTAATAGTAGCCCATCCATCCTTCCTTTCTATACCTGCTATTCTTAACTCATTAAACCAAACTTCCCCACAAAGATCATTTCCAAAATCTATCGATGGATTTTTTAACCCAATCATTAATGTCTTTATTGATCCTAATGAGGGATTCCCCTTAACTGAAAACTTGTATTTTTTTGCCCCAGGTAAGCTGTTAATTGAAGTAAACTCTTGAATAAAATTCATCTCCTCATCAAAATATGAAGCTTCAGATAAAACTCCCTTATTCAATGATTTAGCCTTAAGTTTTGAAAGTAATGAGATTGAAACATCAATAGAATTTGATTCAGGGTGCCATACCTCTTCTGCACTTAATCTATTTGAACTATCTTCTTGATAACTGGATGGTTTTAAAGGAATTTCAATTTGATAATAATTGTCTTTAAAGTCCGATCCTAGTCTAATAAATGCAACAATTCTATTGTCATAATCTCCATCTATCTCATCTCCGGGGAGAGGATTTTTCCCAAATATGGACTCAGCATGCATAAACATTTTTAATGATTTATATTGTCTAAAATCAAAATCAACATTTTTNTAAACCGCTCGATAATCCATTGGCTGTAGGTCACAAACTCTAAAAGACAATGATTGTTCATTTTGGCGAACAATTGTATTATTATTATTTATCTGTTCTCTTTCAATATCTGGAGGTAGAACATAATTAATAGGTGTCCTATTTTCATTCTCTAAAATATTAACAGTACTAATATCAACCGTGGTGTTTAAATTCTTTTGAATGTTATCATTTAAAGATTTATTATAACGGCGCCAATCCCCTCTTACTAAATCAAGAGTGCCAAATCTGAAAACTACTCTACTAGAAAATCCTCCAAGAACTAGCCTCATAAATCTGATGGATCTAAGATCTTCAATTGAATTGACGGCTTCAAAATAATTACTAAATTGNGTTTCCTCATAATAGCTTTTTTGAACTGGAATTTTAAACTGAATCCATCTTGTGATTATTTCATCTCCGTTAGGCAAAGAAACTTTGACATTTTCTCGAACATCACTGATAAAAGGATGGTTGCCAACCCCCATAGATTTTCTTATNGGNACTCTATACTCNAAGTAACTNTCAATTGTATTCATGCTTTGATCTCGATTAATATCCTCCGAATCAGGTTCTGTAGTATTTCCTCTTTGTTCATTTGAAAATTCAACAGGAGAATTTCCGTCAGTNCCATTATAATTTTTATACCTNTCTAATACNGACCCTTCAGCTTCTCCAAAAAANNNNTAATTATCATTGGCTGGATCATTATCAGGTCCATTAGTATAAATTTCCTTCTCCTGCTCATCTGGNAAACCATCAAATCCAACATCCTGANAAACTCTGTCNTCTGGAATTGTNTTAAAAGCATATAATAATGACTGAGTTGCAGGTACCTTNCCCCATGATGTGTCATGAGTTAAATTCAAAGAATTTATTCCAGGTAATCCATTCTCATATTGTTTCCTTCCATCTTTAAGAACATCCTCTGATATATTCCCTAGGTGGAAATAGAGATTACCTAAATCATCATTTTCACTATCATTATTTGAAAAAGTGTCAAGTAGCCAAAATTCAATAAATTCGACGTTTGATTGTTCAAAATTTGTTGCACTTATTGGCCTCATTATACCTGCCCAATTTTCATCTATATCACTTTTAAAAACCTCTGAAATTGAATTATTATAAGGGCCTCTTTCATCAGGATAATATGCTAAATCAAAAGTTGTCTGAACAGTTGTTGTCCCCTGTACTAGATCTTGTTCAGGAAAAATTTCTTTAATAAAAATTCTACGTGTTTCATTCAAAGAAATATCATTATTATTAATACCCTGAGGTCTAGAACCAGTGTAAAATATTGGATCAATGGAATACCACGCCATTTTAGCTCTCCCATATCCAGATGAAAGGTCACCGTTAGATTTACCCGAACCCTTAAAATTTTTATATGGAACGCTTGACAGATTCCAAGCAGAAAAACCTTTAATATCAATATTTGTTTGAGCGCCCTCAAAATCATCTACATAAACATTTGATTCGCCCTGCAACTGTGTGTTTCTTGGATCTCCAGAAATAAGCTTAGCAACCTCTCCTCTAAATGAAATAATTGACTTTACATCTGTAGAAATTGTAGGTAATTTATTAATCAAACGTGTAAGAAAGGGGGCTTCTGTAGAAAAGTTTGTGTTTAAGCCAATCATTGTATTATTAACTGGCTCAGTTCCATAATTTGCTTTTTGAGTCAAAGGATTTTCACTTAAATTAAGTAAAGTACCTCCTAAAACTATTTTTTCATTGATTTTGTGTGAAACATTTATCCCTGAAAATCTTTTATTCTGTTGATTAAAAAATGAATTATTTTCAACGGATATGTTTATTGGTATATTTGAAGCCTGAAGAGCTGGATCCAAAATTTTAACTCTACCTATTTCATAATTTACAGTATAATCAATTCCCTCAGTTAAAACCCTACCTCCAGCACTAACTTTTACAGATCCTCTGGGAACATTAAAAGCACCTATTGGTATTCCATCTCCAGCTTCAGATTTATATCTACCTTTTAATTGAAACTTATTTTTTTCAGAAATTTCCATTGCTGCTGCCTTTGTCAATGAATACATTTCCTCAAAAACATAATGCTTTTGGTTAGCATTATATGACTCTTTATTGTTATAATTCTCTGTTTGAGAATTTGGATTATCTAGAATCTTAAAAAGATATTCTCCAAAGGGTTCAATGGTTGGAAAAATAATCCTCCCAAACCTTGGCTCTATTGTAATTCCGGGTACGTAATCAAAAAAACCATCGCCCTCAGGTTGGGGATCTCTGTAAAAATTAAGTCTATCTAAATTAAACGTACTAAGTAAAATTTGACTCTCTAAATTTTCAGGCCAAATTGAATCGTCTATAGGGGAAATATAATTAACTGGTGAGGGATTAGAATAAAGAATATTGAGACGAAAATTTTCTTCGGCAAGCTGAAATGCTCCAGTATTATATATATTTTTCATCATTAAATCCCAAATGGGTTGTCTAACATCAGTAATATTGCTTTTTAATAGCTTAACTATTAAACTATTATTTTTTAGGACTTGTTGATCATCAGAATTTAATTCATATGAAGTCCCGGGAACTCCCATGTTGGCAAACTCTCCTACCTGAAATATTTTACCACCAATTGAATACTGAAATGCGACCGCTAAAACCTCATCATTACTTAATCGTTGATTTAATGAAATATATCCTAATTGTTCATTTAAATTATATTCTGAAGAATTTAATTTCCTTGCGCTTTCTAGAACTGCATAATCAAATCCTTCATTAATTTTATCCTTGTAAATTCCAAGTCCGTCTTCCAGCATTGCTATGTCTCTAATGTTTTCATTAAGAATCCCCTCAGCGCCAATTGCATCTGGATTTAAAAGATTTACTTCATTACTTGGTGGNCTTAAAAAGTTAGATGTTGAAATAAAATTNGGNATTCTCTCATTCATTGNTGTTCTNTCTGGATTTGCCTCGCCTAAATCTTGAAAACCAACTATATTTCTAATATTTTGTGTTTGAGATCCCCTGTTGGTAATCCAAACTTCAATTCTGGTTATCTTGACTGGCGAATTTATATANGGATATGTCTTAAGAAATTTTTCATAATTATCTCTAAAATAATGCGCTAGNAAATAATGCCTGTCTTCCTCGTAATCTAGAGCAAAAAAGTTAAAATCTTGCATTGTCCCGCCTCCTTGAGCAACAAGATTTTGTGATTGAGATCTTTGCTCGGAAAATACCCCTGTTAATGTTGTTTTACCAAATTTTAAATCAGCTCTAACACCAAATAAACTTTGTGCGCCTTGGATTAAATTACTATTTAAAGGCATACTTATATTTCCAATATTTATATTTTGAATAATCGCATCTTCAGTTACTTTNCCGTTTAAATAATCACTAACATTATTTCCAACTCCTAAAATGGGGTCGTTTGAGGATCTGAGGCTTTTTATTTTCTCTTTAGCCTCCTGTAAAGTACTATTAAAATCACCTATTTTTTGNGCTGTGTTTTGAATTTTNGTACTTAAATTCGAATTTTCAGGAATAATTTTATTTAAATCCTCAAGTCTTGGAGGATTAAATTCAACCTTNACTAAATTCTGGAAATCAAAAGTAGATTCTGTATCATAATTTGCTGTAATTTGGAGACGCTCTCCAATATTTCCAAGTAGACTCAAGCTAATTCTCTGATCAAAATCAAACCCAAAACTACTTCNATTTCTTGGGGAAGCAGCAGGGTTATCATTTTTCTGATAGCGAACTCCTAAATCTATTCCAACNGAACCTTTTGGTGTTATATCTATTTTACTACTTCCAAAAACTGATTGAAAAAACTTGCTATTAACATACAGCTCTGGCAACAAATTTTTTTGCAATTCTTTAATGTTTTCAGCATTACCAGNAATTACTGAAACTTTTTCTTTGAAATAGGATTTTATTTGCTCAGATAACATAAAGTTTTCAAATTCATCTGGTGTCAATACCAGAGGAACATTTATTGGATAATCATTTATTGTCTCTGAAAAAATGTATAAATCTAAATTAGGATTATATATGTATTTGGAAATTAAACTTGATGCCCTTGANGTTTGATACTTTGAAANATCATAGGTTGAATCAACCCTTTGCCCAAATGAATAATAATTTCCAAAAAGGAAGAGTAGAAATAAAGTTAATATATAACTATTCTTTTTTTCTAACAATCAAAGACTTTTATAGTTTATTCAAAGCTCCTTTAATAAGTTCCTCTAAGGAACTATCTGAATTACTCTGAATTAAGTTATCAATAACATTCTCAGAGGACCTTCTTGAATAGCCAAGTACCTCTAATGCTGATAACGCTTCATCTTTAATTGTATTGCTTTCTAAACTAGGAATTTCGTCATCCCCACTAAGTGATTTTATTTTATCTTTTAACTCGATTATAACTCTTTGTGCCGTTTTCAATCCAATCCCTTTTATACCTTTTATTTTTTGAAGATCTTCATTAAGTATAGCTTTCTGGATTTGACTTGGTTTTANAGAAGANAACATAGTCCTTGCTATGCTAGTTCCTATTCCAGAAACAGAAATTAGTAATCTAAAAACAGATCTTTCTATTACCGTATGAAATCCATAAAGTATATGAGCATCCTCTTTAACTTGAAGATGAGTATATAATTTTATGCTTTCTCCATCAGGAATCTCTGTAAAAGTGTTTAAAGAAATATTAATNTCATAACCTATGCCGTTACAATCAACGACCAGATTAGTCGGAGACTTTTCAATTAATCTTCCTTTAATTTGAGTTATCATTTGTTTTGTTTTTTCCTTTGAGAATCAATTACTGCTATGGCAGCCATATTAACAATTTCCTCAACAGAAGCTCCTAACTGCAAAATATGAGCTGGTTGATTAAGTCCCATTAATATAGGTCCTATAGAAAGAGCTTTATTAAGTTCTTTTATAAGTTTGTATGCAATATTGGCAGAATCAAGATTTGGAAAAATTAAAGTATTAACTTTATTCTTATTTAGGCTTGAGAAGGGAAATTTGTCTTTTAACATTTCATTATTCAAAGCAAAATCTGATTGAATAGGTCCATCTGCAATGATTNAAGGGAAATGTTTTTTCATATAACTAACTGCTTCAGAAACTTTTTTAGCNTCAGGAAGAGGAGATGAACCAAAATTATTAAATGAGAGAAGAGCTAAAACAGGTTTTATTGCAAACATTTCAACTGTTTTAGCAGTCATTTCTGCAATTTTTGCTAACTCTNCTGAAGAGGGATCAACATTTATTGATGTATCTGCTATAAATATTGGCCCTCTTGAGGTTATCATAAGATTCGTTGAAGCTACTCGGTCTACTCCTTCTGCTTTTCCCATCACTTCCATTATTGGCTTAAAAACAGAGGGATATTTTCTTGAATATCCAGATAATAAAGTATCTGCATCTCCCTTTTTTACCATCATTGAAGCATAGTAATTTCTTTGCTTCATCAAGTTCTCAGCATCATATAGTGTTATTCCTTTTCTTTTTTGTTCTTTCCAAAAACGCTTCGCATATTTTTTCCGGATTTCATCTTGTTCAGATGATTTTGGATCAAAAATTTTAACGTCCTCGTTAAAATCAATCGAATCCATTAATTCTCTGATTGTTTTCTCATCACCAAGAAGAATNGGTTTTCCTATTTTTTCTTCCTTTACAATTTGAGCAGCTTTAAGGACATCTAACTGATCAGCTTCTGCAAAAACAATTCTTTTTGGAGCTGATTTTGCCCTCAAATGAATCGTTCGAACTATTTTTTGACTGTTCCCTAATCTCCCCTCTAATTCCATTTCATAGCGATCCCAATCTTTTATCGGAGATTTGGCCACGCCAGATTTCATTGCAGCTTTAGCAACAGCAATAGGAACGTTTTTTATTAATCTAGGATCAAATGGCTTTGGAATTATATAATCTTTTCCAAAATTAAGTTTTGTCTCTTCATACGCAAGATTAACTTGCTCAGGCACAAGTTCCTTGGCAAGATCAGCTAAGGCCAATACAGCTGCCCTTTTCATTGATTCATTAATCTTTGTCGCTCTAACATCAAGGGCGCCTCTGAAAATAAAAGGGAATCCTAAAACATTATTTACTTGGTTTGGAAGATCAGACCTTCCAGTTGCCATTATAATATCGTCACGNGTTTTGCATGCAAGATCATAATTAATTTCAGGGTCAGGATTTGCCATGGCAAAAACAATTGGATTTTTAGACATAGAAAGTAACATCTTTTGAGTCAATATATTCCCCTGAGAAAGACCAATAAACACATCTGAATTAACCATTGCCTCCTCCAAAGTATTAATTTTTCTATTTGTTAAAAATTCCTTTTTTTCTTCAGTTAAATCTTTCCTTTTATTATTGATTACGCCTCGACTATCGATCATAACAATATTTTTCTCATTAACTCCAAAAGACTTATATAACTTTGTACATGAAATTGCAGCAGCTCCAGCTCCAGAAACTACAACTCTTATTTTATCAATTTTTTTGTTGACTAATTCAAGTGCATTCAAAAGTGCAGCACATGAAATAATTGCGGTTCCATGTTGATCATCATGCATTACAGGAATAGATAGCTCTTCCTTAAGTTTTTGTTCAATATAAAAAGCTTCAGGAGCTTTAATGTCTTCAAGATTAATTCCTCCAAATGTTGGTGAAATGGATTTAACAGTCTTTATGAATTCATCAGGATCTGAAGCGTCAATTTCAATATCAAAAACATCTATATCAGCAAAAATTTTGAAAAGTAGTGCTTTACCTTCCATAACAGGTTTTGATGCTTCAGGGCCAATATTTCCTAAACCTAAAACTGCTGTCCCATTTGAAATTACAGCAACTAAATTTCCCTTATTTGTGTACTTATATACATTTTCAATTTTATCTTGAATCTCCTGACATGGGATAGCGACTCCAGGAGAATATGCAAGTGATAGATCTCTTTGAGTTCTATACTGTTTTGTTGGGACTACTTCAATTTTACCTGCTTTTGGTTTTGCATGGTAGATTAATGACGCCCTTCTTTGTTGATCTTTTTTCATATCACCTATGATGTAAAAGTATAAAATCCCTAGACTTTATCATCTTATTTAAAACATATATTATGAAACTCTATTTTGATTAGAAACGAACAAGGAAAATACTCCTCCCGTAATGAGAAAAACACCTGCTAATCGGATAACATTAATAGGATTTTCACCCAATAAATCATATAATAAATATTGCATTGAGAATATTTGAATTATCATTGGTATAACGATAAACATATTAAATATCCCCATATAAATTCCCATTTTATTACCTGGAATTGAACTTGCCAGCATCTGATAGGGCATTGCCATCATACTTGCCCAAGTAATCCCAAGTAAAAAAGAAAATAAATAAATTTGAGTAACATCTATACTTCCAAGCCCAAAGGGATTTGGTAAGCTAAAAATTACTGTGGTGTCATTCAATAAAGGCATCATTAAAAGTCCCAATCCACCAAGAGATAGACTAAAAAAATGTAGATTTTTGGCTCCTATTTTCCTCGCAATAGGAATCAAGGCAAATGCAATCATAAAGCAAATTATATTATATGTNCCATTTAAATTTCCTGTGAGTAACTGAGCTTTATTAAAAAACAATGTGTTTTGATCAACTGTATCATAAAGAGATANTGATAAAGCAGAGGTTAANTACTGCCAATAACAAAACATNGCGTACCAAGGGAAAAACATAACAGGTATTAGTTGTTTCATCGTTTTTGGCATNTCTTTAAAAGCAACAACAATATCTTTAAATATTCGATAAATAACATTNCCTCTCATNTTTTCCTCTTTTATTCTTTTTANCTCATCANNTGTTGGAGGATACTCAGANGTAGTGAAAACGGTAACTAAAATTGTTAGTATAGAGGCTANAGCTCCNATCCCAAAGGCCCAATAAGTATAAACAGGTATGCCATTNTCCATTTTATCAGCAAGCGCNANAATGCCAAAAGAAACTAAAATTGCAGGAGTAAAATTNGCAAGGGTTATGCCNAGTCCTGTGAAAAAACTTTGCATTAAAAACCCNAAAGAATATTGCTTTTCAGGGAGTTTATCTGAAACAAAAGCTCGATATGGTTCTAGGGCAATATTATTTGCCGCNTCTAGNATCCANAATAAACTTGCAGCCATCCAAATACTGCTAGAATATGGCATNGCAACTAGTGCTAAACTNGCAATAATTGCNCCTACTAAGAAAAATGGCTTTCTTCTTCCAAATTTAGGAGACCAAGTACCNTCACTAATNGCACCGACTATGGGTTGNACAATTAATCCAGTNACAGGNCCNGCNAGCCANAAAATAGGTAGCTCNGATTCTTCTGCTCCAAGNTATTTGTANATCGCGCTCATATTACTTTGTTGTAANCCAAAGCTGAACTGAACTCCAAAAAANCCAAAGTTCATTGTTAATATTTGCCAAAAAGAGAGTTGTTTTTTCTGCATTTAATTTATTTGGAAGCTATTTTATTTCCCTTGACCTCTTTTAGGGTTTGAATTTTTTCAACCACATAATTACCAACTTTTTGTCCTTGGGAAACTCCTTGTTCTATTGCCATCATGTAATGAATTCCTCCATATAGTCTGGATATAGCGGCCTCATCAGAAGCATGGATAAAAGAATTAAATTTTCTTGCTGGTAATCCATACTCAACTTCAGAGGTGTCATTGAACTTGAAATCATCACCATAAATATCAGTNAAGACAAGAGCTGCTGCTCTTGATATTACAGAATGTCCACTGGTATATTCCGGAAATGGGGGTGTTTGAAGAGCGGGTAACCATTCTTCATCAATATACTTATTAATTAATGTCTCTGGACGAACAACTATTGTTTNCCATTTTTCATCCCAACAACTAATAAAGGAATCAAATAATGCGATCGAAACATTTGTGTAAGCATTTACAGCTTCATCAAAGGTGCTGCTTGCAACTCTTGTTGCAATTGCAGTAATTCCAATCCAATGACCCCCTGGAGTAATTTTTTTTGTAGCAAACATTGCATGGCCTCTGTGATGAGTAACGTATGGATTACAGTCCCAAAAACTAGCAATGGCAAGCTTCTCATCATCGAGTTTATTTGTTATATCATAAACTTCCAACAATTCTTCATGAAAAGGACTTCCAGGAGTCATATCAAAAGTTTTGGGGGGCTTAGCAGGAAATTGATCTGCAGATTCTAANACAAGTGTTCTTATCTTNTCCCAATGAGGCTCAATTCCATCCATGTAATCTGGGGGCGTTGGTTTCCAGAACTTATCACCTTCTAGTATTGTATATTTTGGGTAAGTCCTTGTCTGATTATACATGTCCTTGGAGGCCCATNCCATNATATGTTCAGAAACCAAATCACCGTATCTTATTGAAGCCTTGTATTCCNTTCTGGGAAGNCCGTTTTTTTTGAACTTTTCGTATAATTTTTNTTGAAAATTAANAACTCTCTCCTCTGAAAAAATTAATTCNTTACCTACTTCNATAAATGCATGAATAGCTGCCAACTTATAATTAATGTTTTCCAAATCATAATCTGGNTCAGGNATAACTTCAAGANCATTTATTTGTCCTTCTAGTGCAAAATACTTTTCAGGCATTTCTTTTTGTAAAATCTGATATGCAGCTATGTTTGGATAAAGATATACTCTAGAAGCCACCGGAGGTGAAAAAATATCATAAACTACAACATCACTTAAATTTTTGACAACTGCATTATATGTTTCTGGATCACTAATTAAATTTTTATATTCAGTGTTTGGGGTACATGAATAAATAAGATAAAGTAGAATTAGACCTAAAAATTTCTTAACCATCTTTTTTAAATACTTATAAACTCCAAATTTACATAGCAAAATTGAACAAATGAAAATAAAAACTTAAAAAGACTCTCGCCTGACAAAATGAGTTGGAATTTTTACATGAGAAAAATCGTAATCTAAACTAGATTTTCTCATTTTTTTCTCTTCAATAAATAGTTTTATAATCTCAGGCCCAAACTTTTCTGATGATTGATCAATTGATGAGAGCGAGGGACTTAAATATTTTGAATAAGCAGCGTTACTAAAACCAACGACAGCAACTTGATCAGGTATTTTAATCTTATTTAGGGAAAGACACTTTATGATTCCCATAGCAGTTTTATCGTCAATTGCAAAAACAGCATCAAAGTCTATTGCCTTATCAATCATTTCCTGAACCTTTAACATGGCTTCTTCAAAAGATCTCTGCTCACTAATCATGACTAAATTTTTATCGAATTCAATCTTGTGCTTCTCTAAGGCTCTTTGATAGCCAATGAATCTGTCAATTGAAACCTGAGAAATATATCCTCCCCTTAAATGAGCAATTTTTCTTCTTCCATACTTTATTAATCTTTCTGTTATTTCAAATGCAGATTNAATATTATTTGTTGTAACTGACGAGCTTGGAATAATTTTAGAGATCTTATCGAATTGAATTAGTATTATTTCTGAATCTTTAATTCTTTGAAGATGGGAGTATTCTGTAGTTTTGTCGCTTAATGCAATAAATATAGCCTCTACCTTATTNTTTATTAATTCATCTACGCACTCCACTTCCCTTTCATAAGATTCATTTGAGCAAGTCAAAATACTTCTGTAGCCNTCACTTGTTGCAGAATTAANAATGCTTTGAAGGATTTTAGTAAAAAAAAGATTTTGCATGTCTGGGATGACAATGCCTATGGTTTTTGTTTTTTTTGTTTTTAAAGAAGATGCAATCGAATTGGGTCGAAAATTGACTTTTTTTACATACTCCAAAATCTTCTTTTTTGTTTCATTCCTAATGTCTGAATACCCCGATATTGCCTTTGAAACAGTAGATACGGAAACNTTGAATCTTTCNGCAATGTCTTTGAGTTTTATCCCTTTCACAACTAGATATTTTTAATAAAAAATTTAAAACACTATAGCAAAGTTAAATTATTTTTCCGAAAACGTTTTCGTAACATTTTTTTAACAAATTATCACTTTAGTTCACCCCTATTTATATAATACTTGTAAATTGGGTAGTTAATTTTTTGGAAATAGACATGGTGTCTATTAATCAAAATATAATTTTAAATGAACCAAAAAAAATGATTTAAATGAAAAATACAATTAATCTTTTTTTGTGTCTGTTTTTATCTGGAGTATTGTCCGCTCAACAAATTAGCGGTAATGTTTCAAGTGATGACGGACCCTTACCTGGAGCTACGGTTCTAGTTAAAGGTACCAATACTGGTACAAGTACTGATTTTGATGGTAATTTTACCATCGCAGCTAGTACAGGTGATGTTCTTGTAATATCATTTGTTGGGTTTAGTTCCCAAGAAGTTGCTGTCTCAGGACAGGATCAGGTAAATGTAACCCTAGCCATCGATCAAGCTTTAGAAGAAGTTGTGGTTACTGGTTATGGATCTCAACGTGAGAGAGAAATTACCTCTGCCGTTGTTAAAGTTGACTCAGAAGAATTTAATCAAGGCCCTATCACTGATGCGGTCTCACTTCTTCAGGGTAAAGTCGCTGGGCTTTCAATTTATAAGCCAGGTGGAAACCCTAATGAGAATCCAACAATAAGAATTCGAGGACTATCGACTCTTGGAGCAAATACATCTCCATTAATTGTTATCGATGGTGTCCCAGGAGCAACGCTTGCTAATGTTGACCCTCAAGACATCGAATCAGTTACTGTCTTAAAAGATGGTTCTGGTGCTGCGATATATGGTGCTCGAGGATCAAGTGGTGTTCTTCTAGTGGAAACTAAGAAAGGAACTGCTGGCGAAATGCGAGTAAGCTATAGCGGAAACTATGCCGTTTCGTCAATATCTCAAGAAATTCCAGTTTTATCTGCTTCAGAGTTTTTAGCTAATGGCGGAACAAACATTGGAAATGAAACTGATTGGATAGATGCAATCACAAGAAACGGAAGCACTTCAATTCATAATTTTGCTGCTTCTGGAGGTAGTGGGAATACTGTTTATAGAGTATCTGCAAACGTCAAAGAAGTTGAGGGTATCCTTAACAACACTGGCTACAAGCAGTTAAACTCTCGTGCAGCTATTAGTACCACTGCTATGAAAGATAAACTTAAAATAGATTTTAACATTTCCTATACTAAAAGAGATGCAGAAAGAGGTGATGAAAGAGCTTTTGAATTTGCTCAATTCTATAACCCTACAGCACCTATTTATGGTGCAGATTCTCCGTTCGCGTTTAACGCAGCTCAGTTCGGTGGATACTTTGAGTCTCTTGGATTATTTAGAAGTTACAATCCTGTTGCAATCATTGAGCAAACTAGAAATACTAGAAATTCAACAGATTTTAACTACAATGTTAATCTTAATTATGACCTTACTGATTCTTTTGATATAACAGTTCGTGCTGCTGAGCAAAGAACTACATCCAAAGATCAATTGTATCGACCAACAACTTTGCTTTTTGAAGGAAATGCTGTTAGTCCTACAAGAAGAGGTTTTGCCTCCCATGGAACATATGATCTCTCTACCAAAGTTTATGAAGTTTTCGGAACTTTAGACAAAACTTGGGGAGAAACTCAAATGGTAATCACTGGAGGATATTCTTACAATCAAATAAATGCAAACGGAATGTATTTAGGGCTTGGGGACTTCCCTGATAACTCTCTAGATTATTCCGATGCAATTCAAAATTCTCAAGACCTTCTTAACGATGGTTACGTTCAAGCAAACAGTTATGCTTCTCCTGATGAAAAGCTAATTGCAATGTTTGGTAGAGTGAATCTATCGTTTAGCAATATATTTTTCAATGCTAGTTTAAGAAGAGAGGGTTCATCTAAATTTGGTGCTGATCAAAAGTGGGGTACTTTCCCAGCTTTCGGAGTTGGTGCTGATTTGAACTCAATGTTAGGTCTTGGTTTTGACAAATTAAAAGTTAGATTAGGTTATGCTACGACAGGAAACATCCCTGGTCCTAATGGACTATCGGTTCCTGCGAGAAACTTTGTTTATGCTGGTGGTGGTTCTGCTGGTGGTGCAACTGCTTTAGCGAGAGCTGCAAACCCAGATTTAAAATGGGAAGAAAAAGCAGAAACAAACTTTGGTATTGAATTTGACAAAGGAGCATTATCTGTTGATCTAGATATCTACAGCAGAAACATCTCAGACTTTATCATCGACAGACAAGTTGACGTTGCTGAGTTTGGTGTTGAAAGAAGATGGGAAAATGCTGGAGAGGTAACATCTAAAGGATGGGAGTTAGCATTAGGATATGATGTTATCAACAATGGTAACATGATGTATAATACTACTGTGGCTCTTTCAAGTAATGAAGTAACTCTAGATGCATATCCAATTGACAGAGCTCAATATGGTTACCTTGGTTCTCCAGGACAAAATGCTGTTACAATGATTAGAGTGGTTGTAGGTGAGCCATTAGGTCAAATCTACGCACCAGTCTTTACAGGAGTTAATGCAACTGGAGGTCCTATATTTGAAGACGTAACAGNNNACGGTNNACTTAACACTGATGCTGGTAACGTTTTACAAGAAGATTATGACGGTAGAGTCGTTGGCTCTGCTTATCCAGATCTTGAACTTGGATGGGGTAATATGATCNCNTTTGGAGATTGGAGCATTAATGCTTTCTTCAGAGGTGCTTTTGGACACAGTCTTATAAATACTTTTAGAGCATTTTATGAGCCAAATGTCCCATCTCAAACTTCATACAACCAAATGAACACATCTCTAAGAGAACCTAGTCTTGGAGTAGCACAGTACAGTTCATTATACGTTGAAAAAGCTGATTTCTTTATGCTTGATAATTTAACAATAGCAAAAAGAATTGACTTTGGTGCTGACAAAACAATAAAAGATGCTGTAGTATCATTTAATGCTACGCGTCCCTTTATTATGACCTCATATACTGGAACAGATCCATCGCCAGAGCTTTTCGATGCTCTTGGAGGTGCTGAAGAAGGTAACGTAGCTTCTGGTGGAGCTGCATTGCTTGCTCCTGGTATTGATAGAAGGCAAGATTATTTTGCTTCTAAATCATTTGCTCTAGGTCTTAAACTAAACTTTTAATACATACTCGATATGAAAAATTTATATACAACTTTATTTATTTTAGGTTTATTCGCGGTAACTTTTTCTTGTACAGATCTTGAGGAAGAGTTACGTGGAGTAATAACTACTAACATTTCAGTTCAGGGTATTGCAACTGATGCTGGTGGTGGTGCTGGAGCTGATGCCCTTGAGGGAGCTTTTTCACAACTAAGAAACACCGGTACNGNNGGCCATACTAANTGGTNNTCTGCACAGGAGTTAACTTCTGACGAAATGGTTGTTACTACTAAAGGTGGTGACTGGTATGATGGTGGATGGCTTATTGACTTCCACAAACACCAGTATAAATCTACTAACCCTAGTGTTAACAATAACTGGAATTCTCATTATGGTGCNGTNAANGCATGTAATGAGTTATTANCTGGCGGTTCATTAGATGCTAATGGAACTGCTCAGATTAGAGCTTTAAGAGCTTACTTCTTTTGGAGATTAATGGATCTTTATGGTAACATTCAGTTNCCTACTGCTCCTGGTGCNTCTGTNGCACAATCAACAAGAGCTGAAGCTTTTGCNTTTATTGAATCAGANCTATTAGCTGCTCTTGGAGATAGTGATCTTAGTGATGGTNTTGATTTAACTTCANCTGCACTTGGAACTGCTAAAGANGCNTANAGACTAAATCAGTTTGGCGTACTTGGTATTATCTCTAAGNTATATNTAGGTGCTGAAGTTTATCTAGAAAGTGCANCTGGTGCNNNAGATGGAACNCCTCACTNTANTGANGCTGCNNNTGCTGCTCAATACATTATAGACAATGGNGGATATNCTCTTTGTGNTGCTNNNTGTAAAGGTNTAAATCCTGGTAAACGACCAGATGTAGCATCAGATCCTGATGAACTAGNGGGATTCCCTCATGTTTTTGCTCCTAANAATCAAGGAAACNNNGAGCATATNTGGANCGTNAAATATGACGCTGCAACNGCTGGTGGATTTAACCTTGCTATGATGGCGCTTCACTACTCTAGTCAGTTGACTTGGAATTTTGATTCTCAGCCATGGAATGGTTATTCAACGCTAGAAGCATTTTATAATTCATTTAATGGAGATAATAGACAACAATGGAGCTTTATTGAAGGAGAGCAATTAGACTTTGGTGGAAACGCACTTTTAGATTATGCGACAGATGATGGAGATCCAATTCTTGTTTACACTCCTTTCATTAATGAAATCTATCCAGATGGTTGTAGAGAATGTGGTGCAAGACCTGGTAAATTTAGTTACTCTCAATTTGGAAGAGCTAGTATGGACAATGACTTTACATTAATTCGTCTAGGTCAAGTTCATCTAATCAGAGGCGAAGCTCTTGCTAGAGCTGCTGGTGATTGGAGCTTAGCTCTTGCTGACGTTAATGCTCTTAGAGCAAGAGTCGGAATGGGTGCTTTAGCTGCAATGGATGCTGATACATTTTTAGCTGAAAGAGGTAAAGAAATGTTCTCTGAAGCAGTTAGAAGAACGGATTTAATTAGATTCGGCAAATATGGTGATGCTTGGTGGGAAAAACCTGCCTCGGATGGAAATAAGACTATTTTCCCTATACCATTTGATAGAATTCAAGAGGGTCTAACTCAAAATCCTGGATACTAAAATCTGATTTCGTTTAAATCATTTAAAAAAAGGCTTTCTATAGTAGAAAGCCTTTTTTTATTCTTTTATCTTTAATTTTGCCTCAAGTGAAAAGTATAAATACTTATATAACTCTTGTCATAATATTTCTCTTATTTCATTCATGTAATGATGCAAAACTTTTTAGTTTACAGGGTGATTCATCTGGAGTAATATTTGAGAATAAATTAGAGTATACTGAAGATTTCAACCCATACACCTATAGAAATTTTTATAATGGTGCAGGGGTTGCCCTTGGAGATATAAATAATGATGGCCTAATAGATATTTATCTTACAGGAAATATTGTTGACAATAAAATGTTTTTAAATAAAGGGAATTTTCAATTTGAAGACATAACAAAAATTTCTGGGCTGGCATGCCCAAATGTTTGGTCAACTGGCGCAACTTTTGCAGATGTTAATGGGGATGGTTTACTGGATCTATATGTATGCAAATCTGGAGCTCCAGGGGGAGAAAATAGGCATAATGAACTATTTATTAATAATGGTGATCTTACTTTTAGTGAAGAGTCAAAAAAGTATAACCTAGATATTGTAGGACTGTCAGTCCATGCCGCTTTTTTTGATTATGATAAAGATGGGGACCTTGACTGCTATGTCTTAAATAATTCTATGAGATCCATTGGAGGATATGACCTTATTGAGGATCAGAGAGAAATTGCAGATCCAGAGGGTGAG
>NZZH01000010.1 GCA_002702405.1 Flavobacteriaceae bacterium
TACCCAATCATTCTAGCCTTCCTTTCTTTTTTATACTCAGTCAGTCTTTGGCTTACTGGCAATAAATTAGAAGGTATTTTTGTAGGAATTTGGGTGCCGTCTATTTTAGCCTTTTCAATAGCTATTAAACAAATATCAAAGAAATAAGATTAATATATTTAATTCTTTATATGATTTTAATTGCAAATTTTGATAAATCCCAAACAATTATGTTTATAATAGGTATGGTCATCTTTGTCACCTATATGGCATGTTTATTAATTGTGATTGCAAGACAGCATAAAATTCAGGAGGAAGAAAGAAAAAATGATCCTGAATTAAATTAGAAAAATTAATTTTAAATGAAGTTAATTAGATATTTATCCATTTTAATTGTTTCCTCTACGATAATTAATGTCTGGTTGTTCAGATATAATAAAGATTCTATTTATAGAGGAGGGGACGCTACAACTATGTTAGAAGAATTTTATGTTTATGGGTTAAATGAAACTTTTTTATATGTCGTGGGAACTATTAAAGTTTTTTCAGCTCTTATTCTTCTNATNGGAATTTTTTATGATAAGTTGATANTTTTTTCAGCTTTTTTGATTTCTGNATTTATGACAGCTGCNATATTTATGCATTTAAAAGTTGGAGATGAATTAATCAAATCNTTACCTGCATCCATAATNCTTTTACTTTCTTTAATTATTGTTTTTTCAACTTATTTTAANCAAAAAAAGATTTACTCAAAATTTCTGATTTAATAAAAATTTAAAATAGTAATCGATCTTTATTATTGTTNAAAATGGTTANATATATANTAACTATAGAGGATNAGATATATGCCNAAATTTATTTTTTGTCAAAATAATTATTATTTAGTTCATGGATTTATTACATTTGCTCGCAATATTTTNAAAATATAAATGGCAAATCATAAATCTGCANTAAAAAGNATTCGTTCTAGTAGTAAAAAAAGANTACTNAATCGNTTTCAAGCTAAAACNACTAGAAACGCCATAAGAANGCTTANANCAACNACTTCCANNAAAGANGCAAAAAAACAATTTCCAACAGTTGTTTCACTTNTAGATAAATTAGCAAAAAAGAACATTATTCACGACAANAAAGCTTCTAATTTAAAATCTAAACTTGCAAAGCATATAGCAAGTCTTTAGTTTATGAATTCATAGAAATTAAGAACTCCTCATTATTTTGNGTNTTGGTAAANCGATCATTTATNAATTCCATAGCTTCAACNGGGTTCATGTCAGCTAAATATTTTCTCATAATCCACATTCTTTGAATAGTNTTTTCATCNANNANCATATCATCTCTTCTTGTGCTAGATGAAATTAAATCAATTGCAGGGAAGATTCTTCTATTAGAGATTTTTCTATCNAATTGGAGCTCCATATTACCTGTACCTTTAAACTCTTCAAAAATAACTTCATCCATTTTTGAACCAGTTTCGGTTAGTGCAGTNGCTATAATTGTTAATGANCCNCCTCCTTCAATATTCCTTGCTGCNCCAAAAAATCTTTTGGGTTTGTGAAGTGCATTTGCATCNACTCCNCCACTAAGGATTTTTCCTGAAGCTGGTTGAACAGTATTGTANGCTCTTGCTAAACGAGTAATTGAATCAAGTAATATTACNACATCATGACCACANTCAACTAGTCTTTTNGCTTTTTCAAGAACTATGTTTGCNACNTTTACATGTCTTTCAGCNGGTTCATCAAATGTAGATGCAACGACTTCTCCATCAACATTTCTTTGCATATCCGTAACTTCTTCTGGTCTTTCGTCAATTANAAGAATCAGTTGNAAAACTTCNGGNTGATTAGCNGCTATAGCATTNGCTATATCTTTAAGAAGCATTGTTTTTCCTGTTTTTGGTTGNGAAACAATCATTCCTCTTTGACCTTTTCCAATNGGAGAAAAAAGATCAATTATTCTNGTAGAAATAGTATTATTTTTTTCAGCAAGCCTNAACTTTTCATCAGGGAATAGGGGGGTTAAGTGNTCGAAAGACACTCTGTCTCGAACAACTTTAGGATCNAGACCATTAATTTTANTTACCTTAATAAGNGGAAANTACTTTTCGCCTTCCTTTGGAGGNCTTACAGTTCCATGAACAGTATCNCCAGTTTTGAGTCCAAACAATCGTATTTGAGATTGAGAAACATATACATCATCAGGNGATGATAAATAATTGAAATCAGAGGATCTAAGAAAACCATANCCTTCAGACATTGTATCTAAAACACCTTCTGTTTCAATTATTCCTTCAAACTCAAAATCAGGTTGTCTATACCTATTTCTTTTATCTNTATTATGAGAATCTTCTTCTCTTNTTTTATTTTTTNATCTATCTTTTTTATAATTATTATCTGANGTTTTAGNTGAANTAGAATCCTCTTTTTTATAATTATTATNTGACGTTTTAGNTGAANTAGAATCCTCTTTTTTATTTAANGGTTTTTTTTCTTTTTCATCANTTGGGACAGATGATANATGATCAATTATTTTATAAATTAAATCTTCTTTTTTAAGATTTTTTGACACTTTAATTTTTAAAGTTTTAGCAATTTCTTGTAAATCATTGATTTTTTTACTTCTAAGCTTTTCTATTTCATACATTTTAATTGATATTGTTTAGTTTTCAAAAATTTTTTGATGGGGAAGGTTACAACTTGGAAGAGGAGGTTAATTGAGAGACAATATTACAAATTTTATTTTAAATCATGAAAAAATAAAAACTTATTTTTGTTTATATGATTCAAAGAATACAAACCGTTTTTTTAATTATTAACTTCTTTTTTCTAAGTATTCTATATTTTTTTTTACCATTAGATTTTTTTGACATCAAGATTTTTAATTTTAAGACTTTAATTGAAGTTAAATTTTACATAATTCTTTGTGGACTATTAACCTTTTTAAGTGTTTTATTATTTAAAAAAAGAACAAAACAATTGCTAATTAATAAAGTTCAAATTTTTCTGCATATTATATACTCTTTAATAATTGTTACTGACTTCATTTTTTATAAATCTTCTAATTCATGGGTCAACATGTTAATTCCGACTTTTTGTTTGATATTTATTTCTTTGGCCAATAAGTTTATTAAAAGAGATGAGGATTTAATAAAATCAATTGATAGAATAAGATAGTTTTATTTTCCGCCTAATTCAATTACATTAAGATTTGTTATTTTTTTATTTTCAATATTGAATTTTAGCATTGTCCGTTTTTTGTGAAATCCCTGAAGTCCACAAGCACCTGGATTCATATGTAAAAGATCATTTTTTTTATCATAAATTACCTTTAGAATATGAGAGTGGCCACAAATGAAAACATTTGGTCTAGTTTCTTCAATTACTTTTTTTANTCTTTTATTATAATTTCCAGGATATCCTCCTATATGAGTTATATAGATTTTTANCCCTTCACAATGAAAGTTAAGGTNTTCNTGAAATTTCTCTNTAATTTCAAAATTATCAATATTTCCAAAAACAGCTTTTAGTGGTTTTGTTTTTAAAATAGTCTCACACACCTTTATATTTCCAATATCACCTGCATGCCATACCTCGTCAATATCATCAAAATATTTTATGATTTTTTTGTCAATGTATCCATGAGAATCGGAAAGAAGTAATATTTTTTTCAATTATTTTTTTATATCATAAAATTAGAGACTAAAAACGATATTAATCATTATTAGTAGACGTTAATATAAAAAATTATAAAACAATATCTTTGCTATTTGTAATGACAGGTTATTCAAGATATTTTGTTGAGATTTCATATAATGGTGAAGCATACTCAGGTTGGCAAAAACAACTTAATTCAAATTCAATACAAGAAACGATTGAAAAAGTTATATCAGATTTATTGTCTAAAAAAACATCTATTGTTGGAGCAGGAAGAACAGACGCCGGTGTACATGCAATAAAAATGTTTGCCCATTTTGACGCTAAAATTTCTAACGAAAAATTTNTNCAGCTAAAATATCTTATGAANAATTATTTACCTAATGACATTGTCGTCAAAAATTTATATCATGTTATTNCAGATGCACATGCACGTTTTGATGCAANATCAAGAACATATGAATATAAAATATCTACAGAAAAGCATTCNTTTGATTTCCCTTTTACGTTTTATGTNAAGGAAAACCTTAATATTGATATGATGAATAAAGCTGCAAAAATATTATTANAATATAAGGATTTTAAGTCTTTTTCTAAATCAAATACAGATGTAAAGACTTTTTTTTGTAAAATTATTTCTGCAAGATGGAGTTTAAAAAAGGATAAGTATATCTTTAGAATTAAATCAGATAGGTTTTTGCGGAATATGGTTCGAGCTATTGTGGGTAGTCTAATTGAAATAGGAATAGGCAAGAGAGAAATTAATGATTTTAAGGATTTAATTGAAAGCAGAGATAGAAAAAATGCTGGTTTTTCTGTACCTGCAAAGGGATTGTTTCTATCAGACATAGATTATCCTAAAAAAATATTTAAGCAAAAAGTATGAGTAAGGGAAGTATTTTTGATTTTAAGTTATTTTCTAAATTAATGAAGTTTGTAAAGCTTTATAAAGGGACTTATTATTTTGTATTGCTTTCTGCAATTTTGTTGTCAGGATCTTCAATTATTTCCCCATATTTATTAAAAACAGTAATTGATGATTATATAAGTTTAGGTGACTTTGATGGAATGGTTTTAATAATTTCATTAATGTTTGGGGCATTAATCTTCGAAGTTATTTTTCAGTTTTTATTTGTTTATTATGCTAATTGGCTTGGGCAGAGGGTCATAAGAGATTTAAGAGTAAAGTTATTAGATAAAGTTTTAANNTTTAGAATGNCTTTTTTTGATCGAACTTCAGTTGGTAGATTAGTTACTCGAGCTGTTAATGACATGGAGACGATTGCTAGTATTTTTTCACAAGGATTATTCATGATCTTAGCTGATTTTTTAAAAATGGGAATAATAATTGTTGTCATGCTAATTGTTGATTGGAGATTATCATTGATTGTTTTTTCTATTTTACCAATTATTGTTTATGCAACTAGGCTTTTTCAAAGNTCNATGAAGAAGGCATTTGAAGATGTTCGCNTACAAGTAGCTAATTTGAATTCCTTTGTTCAAGAAAGAATAAATGGGATTAAAATTGTTCAACTTTTTCATACTGAAAATCATGAATTTCAGAACTTTAAAAAAATAAATGAACAGCACAAGAAAGCATGGTTAAAAACTGTTTGGTATAACTCAATTTTCTTTCCAATAGCTGAATTATCTTCTTCAGTAGCAATTGGATTACTAGTTTGGTTTGGGGGTCTTAACGTCATAGTAGAGGGGATTATTTCTTTAGGAACTATATTTCTTTTTATTCAAATGTCACAAATGCTTTTTCGTCCATTAAGACATATTGCTGATAAATTTAACACTCTTCAAATGGGAATGGTTGCTGCAGAANGAGTTTTTAAACTTATTGATCGAGATGAAAAAATTAATGATNNNGGAACTATTTCTGCTGAAAAAATTAAAGGATCTATATCTTTTAANGATGTTAATTTTTCTTANGTNAGTGGTGAGCAAGTTCTTTATNAAATCAATTTAGATGTTAAGCCAGGAGAAAAAATTGCAATAGTTGGATCTACTGGAGCNGGNAAGTCAACTATAATTAANTTATTATCAAGATTTTANGAAAATGAGANAGGAATGATNACNATTGATAATATATCAATAAAAGATTTTTCAATCCAATTTTTAAGAAAACATGTAGGTGTTATTTTACAAGATGTTTTTTTGTTTGCAGATACAATTTATAACAATATAGTTCTTTTCAATACTGATGTTAAAAAAGAAGATGTTTATGATGCTGCAAAACAAATAGGGGTTCATGAATTTATTTCTTCTCTCCCTGGCGGATATCAATACAATGTTAAAGAAAGGGGAGTTATGTTATCTTCTGGACAAAGACAATTAATCGCATTTTTAAGAGTTTATTTGTCTAATCCAAGTATTTTGGTTCTAGATGAAGCTACTTCTTCAATAGATTCTTACTCTGAAGAGCTGATCCAGAAGGCAATAAAGAAAATTACAGAAGAAAAGACAGCTATTGTTATTGCTCATAGACTATCGACAATAAAAAATTCGGACAGAATTGTAGTAATGGATAAGGGTAGGGTAGTTGAAGTTGGTAAACANGATGAATTAGTCACAATCAAAGGGGGATACTATTCTCAANTATATCAGATACAATTCTTGCAGNAGGCAGTTTAGATCAATAGATCTTCTGTAATCCTTATTCTAAGGTCATCAATGTTTTTATATGAGTAAAATTCTCCATTTTTGATGTAAGAAATTTTACCGCTCTGTTCAGAAATGACAATTGCTAAAGCATCCGTTTTTTCAGTAATTCCAAACCCAGCTCGATGTCTTAGTCCAAAACGAGTTGGAATACTAGTAGATTCAGAAACAGGTAGAATAACTCTTGTTGCTTTAATAAAGTTACCCTTTAAAATTATAGCGCCATCATGAAGAGGGCTATTTTTAAAAAAAATTGTTTCAAGAATCTCTTTAGTTAATTCTATATTTGTTTTTTCCCCCGTTTCTTTAACAAATTCAAGACTATTTTCTCTTTCTAATACTATGATTGCTCCTGTTTTTTCAGAAGCCATTTTTTCGCAAGAAGATAAAAGAATGGAAAGATCAAGTTTTAATAAACTTTTATCTTGATTAAGGAAGTTAAAATATTTAACTACATTTCTTCTAGAGGCAAAGTTTGTAGAGCCAATTAGTAATAAAAATTTCCGGATTTCTTGCTGAAACACAACAATTAATGCAAAAAATCCAACGCTTATAAAATTTCCCAAAATATTTGATAAAACATCCAGTTTAAACAAATCTGTAATTTTCCAAATAAAGTATATTATGACAATACCAATAAAAATATTAATTGCTACTGTTCCTTTAACAAGTTTATAAAGATAGAAAAGCAATAAGGCAACAAGAAGAATATCCAGTATATCTGTTAGGGAAATATCAATAAAATCAAATTGATTCAATCTGCCTTTTTTGTAAAATTATGAAACTATTNTAGCGATTGCAACAAATCAATACATTCTTTCGCTTCAATAACNTCATGAACTCTTAATATATTTGCTCCTTTTAANAGCGCAATTGAATTTAAAANAGATGTCCCATTTANANCTTTTTCTGGACTGATTTTTAATTTTTTATATATCATAGATTTTCTAGAAAGACCAACTAAAATAGGTAATTCAAGCATTTTAAAAAACTCAAGNTTTTTTAATATAAAATAATCNTTTTCAATTGTTTTTGAAAATCCAAAACCNGGGTCAATAATTATATCATTTAATCCATTCTTGTATCCCTCTTTTATTTTGCTTGAAAAATAAAATAAANCCTTTTGAACAATGTTTTTAAAATTCACATCATTATCTATTATTAAGGGATTTATTTCATTATAGGTTAAAATATATGGAGCTTTTTTTTCGCCTGCAATTTTGATGATTTTGGGGTCATAATATCCGCCAGAAATATCATTTACAATAGAAACGCCCATTTCTAGGCATCTAAATGCTATTGAGTGATGGAAAGTATCTATTGAAAATATAGTATTTGGAAATTCTTTAAGAAGTGATTCAACTATAGGGAACAAACGTTTTTCTTCTTCTTTTATCGAAATTTTATTTCCTCCAGGTCTTGTACTTTGCCCACCAATATCAATAAAGGAGGCCCCACTTTTAATCATGCTATGTGTTTTTTTAATGGAATTTTTTAAAGTGTTATGCTTTCCTCCATCATAAAATGAATCTGGCGTAAGATTAAGTATCCCCATAATCTTAGGAACTGAAAGATCAACTAGTTTGCCTCTGCAATTTATGGTCATTTTTTTGTTATATATTTCAAATCTTTTAGAATCTTATTTTAAGTACTTAAAAAATTTACCGAAATTTACACCAAAATATATAAAAAGTTTCCATGGCCACTACCGAAGTTGATTATCATAAGGTAATAGATCAATGCAGGGCACTTTTTGTAAATAAAATGAAGGATTATGGTTCTGCATGGAGAATTTTGAGAACATCTTCATTAACAGACCAAATTTATATAAAGGCTCAGAGGATTAGAAGTTTACAATTAAAGAAAGTAAAAAAAATTAATGAGGGTGAAGTCCCTGAATTCATTGGGATAATCAATTATTCAATTATGGCTTTGATACAATTAGAAAAAGGAGTTTCCGAAAAACCTGATTTTACTTCAAATCAGATTTTATCTTTTTATAATGAAAAAGTTAAAGAGACTTTTGAGTTAATGCTGGCAAAAAATCATGATTATGGTGAAGCTTGGAGAGACATGAGGATTACTTCATTAACTGATTTAATCATACAAAAACTTATTAGAGTAAAAAAAATAGAAGAAAATTCTGGTAAAACTATCGTCAGTGAGGGAATAGATGCAAATTATCAGGATATCATTAATTATGCTATTTTCGCCCTAATTCATATTGGAGTATTTAAGTAAATTTTGATTTAATGAAACATAAAATTATAGCAGGAAATTGGAAAATGAATAACGATAGAGAAGAAACAAAGACTCTTATTAATTCTTTAAATTCACTATCATTTCCTCAAGATTTAAGAGTTATGGTTGCTCCATCTTACATTCATCTTAGTGATGCTGTTGAGATGGTTAAAGATTCTAACCTTGAAGTATTAGCTCAAAACATGCATTTTTTAAATAATGGAGCTTTCACTGGNGAAGTATCTGTTAAAATGTTGAAAAGTATCGGTGTTAATAAAGTAATTCTAGGTCACTCTGAAAGGAGAATTTATTATAATGAAAATGATGATTCTCTTAAAGAAAAGATTAAAATTGCCTTAGAAAATAATTTTGAAATAATATTTTGTTTTGGTGAGCAATTATCAGACCGCAAAAATGGTAAGCATTTTGAAGTTATAGAAGATCAACTTAGTNTTCCTCTTTTTCATCTACAATCAAGCAATTGGAAGAATATAATTCTTGCATATGAACCTGTTTGGGCCATTGGAACAGGCGAAACGGCAACTCCAAATCAAGTTCAAGAAATACATTCTTTTATAAGGACTTTGATTACAAATAAATATAGTTTGGACCTTGCTAATAGCATTTCTATTCTTTATGGAGGAAGTGTAAAATCAAATAACTCGAAAGAAATTTTTTCTAAACAAGACGTTGATGGAGGTCTCATAGGTGGAGCATCATTAGATTTTAAGGAATTTGTTAAAATTATTCAATCTATATAATGAATAAATTAATTAAAGAAATTTATTATAACAATAAACCTCAAATTAATGAAGAAGAGGATACAAATCTAATGACTGATACTGGTCAAGAGTATGAAATAATTTTGTTTAATGACGATGTAAATACTTTTGATCATGTTATTGAGACTTTGGTCTCAGTATGTAATCACACTTATGAGCAGGCTGAACAATGTGCTTATATTGTTCATTTTTCTGGAAAGTGTGCTGTTAAGAAAGGAAAATATAGTTACTTGGAACCTCTTTGTTTAAAATTATTACAGGCTGATCTATCAGCAGAAATTAATTAAAATATTATTTAAAAAGATATATGCAAAAGATCTTATTTCTCACTTTTATGTTAATTAACCTTAATTATGCACAAAATTCTACGCTAATGAATCAAACCATTTATCAGTTTTCTGTTGAAGATATCAATGGAGAAATTTTTAATTTCTCTGATTTTAAAGGAAAAAAAATAATGATTGTAAATACTGCATCAAAATGCGGTTTAACTCCTCAATACGAAGGGTTGCAAAAGCTATATGAAAAATATAAAAATGATAATTTCATAATCATTGGATTTCCTGCAAACAATTTTTTAAGTCAAGAGCCTGGATCAAATAATGAAATTGCAACTTTTTGTAAAAAAAATTATGGAGTGACATTTCCTATAATGACAAAAATATCGGTTAAGGGAAAAGATATTCACCCTGTATTTAATTTTTTAACAAAAAAAGAACTTAACGGTTACAAAGATTCCTTTGTTATGTGGAATTTTCAAAAGTATTTGATAAATTCAAAAGGGTTATTAGAAAAAATTGTATCACCATGGACAACCCCATTAGATGATAAAATTTTATCTTGGATTGAAGAAAAATGAAATGATTTGAAATATAAGAACAAAACATCTTGTGTACATTCAGGAGAGCTAAAAGACCTTGAATACAAGGGAGCTGTTTCTCCCCTATTTATGAGTACTTCTTATGCTTTTGATAAGGTTGATTATAATCGATATCCCAGATATTTCAATACTCCAAACCAAACTGCTTTAGCACAAAAAATTTCAGATTTAGAAAATGGTGAAAAAGGTTTAATTTTTAGCTCTGGAATGGCAGCAATTAGCTCTTCATTGTTTTCAAATTTAATATTTGGGAATCATGTTATTTTTCAAAATGACCTTTATGGGGGTACAAGAAATTTTATAAAAAAACAATTTCCTAAATATGGAATAGAATTTTCTTTTTCTGAAGGATTAGAGCCTTCAGATTTTGAAAGAGAGTTAAAACCAAACACTGTTGGCATCTATATTGAAACTCCAAGTAATCCGCTTTTTAAAATAATTAACCTAAAGGAACTTTCTCAATTAGCTAAGGACAATAAGTGTTGGACTATTGTAGATAATACATTTGCTTCACCTATAAATCAAAATCCAATAAATTTTGGTATTGATATGGTTGTTCATAGCGCTACAAAGTATTTAGGAGGACATAGTGATATTTCTGCTGGNGCAGTTGTTTCAAACAACTTTTTTATAGACAAAATATATGATCATGCTAAAAATTTTGGAGGAAATTTAAGTGAGTTTTCTACTTGGCTGCTTGAGAGAAGTATCAAGACTGTTTTTTTAAGAGTTGAAGCTCAAAATAAAAACGCAATGGATTTAGCAAAATTTCTCGAAAAAAATGAATTTATTACATCAGTATATTATCCTGGATTAGAATCACATCCTGATTATTTGATTGCAAGAAAACAGATGCATGGAGGTTTTGGAGGAATGCTTTCATTTGAGGTTAATAAAAATATTAACATCTCTAAGTTCTTAAAATCCTTAAGATTAATAAAGCCTTCGACTAGTCTTGGCGGTGTTGAGAGCACATTAGTAATACCAAAAAAAACCTCACATGCCTTATTGTCAGATATTGAAAGACTTAATCAAGGGATTTCTGATAATTTAATTCGACTTTCAGTTGGAATTGAAGACCCAAAAGACATATTACTAGATTTACAAAACTCATTTAATACTGCATCTAATGAAAGTTGATATTTTAGCATTTGGAGCTCATCCTGATGATGTTGAGTTAGGCTGTGGAGGAACAATAGCAAAAGCTGTTTCAAAAGGCAAAAAGGTTGGAATAATTGATTTAACTAGAGGAGAATTAGGTACTCGTGGCAATAAAGAAATCAGGCAAAAAGAAGCCAATGAAGCTGCTAAAATTTTAGGAGTTAAATTCAGAGAGAATTTAAATTTACAAGATGGTTTTATTTTAAACGACAGAGAGTCTCAGGAAAAAGTTATACAAGTTCTTAGGCTATACAAACCTGAAATAGTTTTATGTAATGCTGTAAAAGACAGACATGTTGATCATTCTCGAGCATCTGACTTAGTAAGTAGTTCTTGCTTTCTTAGTGGTCTTGAGAAGCTGAAGACAATTAAAGGAAAAAACTTTATAAATGATTCTTGGCGCCCAAGGCATGTTTTTCATTACATACAATGGGAAGATTTATCTCCTGATTTTGTTCTTGACATATCAGGATTTCTTAAAATAAAAATGAAGGCTGTTAAAGTATTTAAAAGTCAAGTTTATGATAAGAAATCTACTGAAACTGAAACACCTACAAGTTCAATTAATTTTCTTAATTCAATNGAGTCAAGAGCTACTAATCTGGGCCGTCTTATATTTTCCGATGCTGCAGAAGGCTTTACNTCAGAACGTATATTAGCTGTNGAAGATTTTGATGCTTTACTCTAGAATATTGCTTAAATAATTTTAAATTTGATCACTTATTTGGTGGTTGTAGCTCAGTTGGTTAGAGCGCTAGATTGTGGTTCTAGATGTCGCCGGTTCGAATCCGGTCTTCCACCCAATTTCCTATCAAGAACCCCCTATTTTTAATAGGGGTTTTTTACAAATTTTAATAGTTTTAAAATGAAATTCCAAACCCTATATTTGCAACTATAATTCCATTTTCTGCTACTCCTGGAATATTAGGCAATTCCTCAGTTTGTTGTTCACTGTAGCTAGGATCTATATCATCNATGGCTGTAAAAGTTATTTGTGAAGGTATATCTCCAAAGCCATAACCCAGCTCAAATCTAAAATAAATTTTACCAGAACTTTTAANACCAAATTTCAAGTTTGTTGTATTTAAATTNATATTAGTACTTCCACTTCCAGTTCTTAATCCGTCTAGACTAAGATTTTTAAATTCTAATTCTGTNTCAAGTTTAGCTACTCCAATACTTAAATAAGCTCCCTTTCCATTTTTNCCAAAATAATAGTTAATACCATATTCAGAATAATTTACNCTAACCTCAGTGTCATCTTCTTTAATATATCCTTTCTGTTTAGGGGAGACTTTAAATTTACTGTAATCTATAAATGGAGCAAAATGATTNTCAAGAATTGGAATAATTATTTCAAGATTACCAGCTGCAATATTTGGTATGCCTAACTTTACTCCTAATGAAACATGTTTTACTTTTTGTGAAAGTGTATCTTTGCTAGATTTATTTTCTATTTCTTGAGCTATTAATTGTAAGTTGAAAAGTAGACAGGTTAAAAGTATAAGATTCTTTCTCATTGAATTAAAATTTAATTAGCATTTAGTTTAATTCTATTTGGCATATTAGCAAGTTCCCATGCNGTATGAAAAATAAGTTTTGCTCTTTTTTGAAGTATGTCATAATTTATTTTATCAGCTGTATCAGTGGGTTGGTGATAATCTTCATGAGTTCCATTAAAATAAAAAATAACTGGAATNCCATTTTTAGCAAAGTTGTAGTGATCACTTCTNTAATAAAATCTATTTGGATCATTTTCCGCATTAAATGTGTAATCAAGGATTAGGTTCGTATATTTNCTATTGACTAATTCAGACACNTCATGAAGCTCATTGCTCAACTTGTCTGAACCAATTAAATAAATATAATTTGGATCCTTATCTACTCTTTTCGGATCAAGCCTTCCTATCATATCAATATTAAGATTAGCAATAGTTTCTTTAAGGGGATAAAGAGGATTTTCTGTGTAGTACCTTGAACCTAAAAGACCTTTCTCTTCTCCAGTTACATGCAGGAATATGATTGATCTTTTTGGTCTATTATTTTCTTTTACTGCAATTTGAAAGGCCTCTGCTATTTCCAGCATTGCAACGTTTCCAGATCCATCATCATCAGCACCATTATATATTTGACCATTCTTTTGTCCTACATGATCTAAATGGGCAGAAATAACAATGTACTCTTCTGGATTTTCAGAACCAGNTATTATTGCAACAACATTTTCAGTTTTTACATTTTTACCTCTAATATTTAAAATCATTTCTTGAAAGTAGTNTTTAGTATTTATTGCTGCTTCTATATTTTGTTTTTGATAGTAATTTCTTAAAAAATCTACAGCTATCTTTTGACCTCTTTCCCCTGTATCTCTTCCTTCAAAGTAATCAGACGCATAAACATAAAGCAGTTCTTTAAGTTCTTTAGAGGTAATGGATTTAGAATATTTTGCTGACAGATCAGTTTGTCCATAAAGATTGGAAATAAAAAGTAATAATAAAATGACGGCTAATCTCATAAATAAAATTTTTAGAAACTTTTAATATACTGTTATACAAATATAAGTTTATATTGATACCAATTTAAAAAAAANAATTGTTTGATTTAGAGATTTTAATTGCATTTATTTTTTCTTCAATNGCTTTAACTTTAATGCCTGGCCCTGATATTTTATATTTAATATCACAAAGTGTTTTATACGGAAAACGTAATGGGGTTTTAATCACCTTAGGACTTGTAACAGGTCTTTTATTTCACACCTTGATGGTAGTTTTTGGTCTTGCTACTATCATTAGATTATATCCTAATATTATATTTATTATTAAGATTTTAGGATCACTCTATATTGCATACCTAGGTTTTATAAGTATTAAAAAGGCATATTTTATGAAGTCAAATTTAAAGTCTTTTACTGAAGAAGATTATGGGGGATTTTATAAAGGTCTATTGATGAACTTATTAAATCCAAAAGTTAGTTTATTTTTCTTAGCAGTTTTTCCTGGATTNTTATTTAGTCAAACTTTATCAGTACAATTTCAATTCATGATTTTAGGAAGTATCTTNTTTATTCAGGCGTTAGCGGTCTTTATAATTGTAACTATTTTATCAGATCTTTATTTTAAATCTTTAAAAAATTCCTTGGGCTTGAGAAAGTCAATTTTAAAACTGCAGGGAATAATTTTAATTCTAATTTCAATTTTTATTTTGTTAATCTAATAATGACTAAAATTTAGATTTTTAATTAGTAAATGTTCTGAAAAATTATTAAAATGATTAGCAAATAATTTATCAAGACATCATATTTAATTGATAATCAGGATATAATTTATTACATTTGCATGCATCTAGTTTTAAATTAGTTGCGATGGAATCCAACAAATTTATCGGCAAGGGTCTCACTTACGACGATGTTCTATTAGTGCCCAGATATTCGGAAGTTCTTCCTAGAGATGTTTCTGTAATTTCACGTTTTTCTAGAAATATCTCACTCAACATACCTATTGTTTCTGCAGCTATGGATACTGTAACTGAAAGCAATATGGCAATTGCTATGGCAAGAGAAGGCGGAATTGGAGTAATACACAAGAATATGACTATAAAGGAACAAGTTGAAAATATAAGAAAAGTTAAACGGTCAGAATCTGGAATGATAATGGATCCTATAGTTCTATATCAAGATTCTAAGGTTGGTGACGCAAAGGAAAGTATGTCACAAAATAAAATCGGAGGAATTCCTATCGTTGATTCAAAAAGAAAATTAATTGGTATTGTAACAAATAGAGATTTACGTTTTGAGAATAATAAATCTCGTCCAATTAAGGAAGTTATGACTGTTAAAAATTTAATTACTGTCAATAAGGGAACATCTTTAAAAGACGCTGAAGAAATTTTACAAAAGCATAAAATTGAAAAACTTCCTGTTATTGATAAAAACAATAACTTAGTTGGACTTATAACCTTCAGAGATGTAACTAAGCATTTAACAAAACCAAACTCAAATAAAGATAAATATGGGCGTCTTGTTGTTGCTGCTGCTATAGGTGTTAATAATGATAGTGAGAAAAGAGCAGAAGCTCTTGTAGAATCAAATGTTGATGCTTTAGTAATTGATACAGCTCATGCTCATTCTAAAGGCGTTTCCAAGGTTTTATTGTCTGTCAGAAAGAAATTTCCAAAAATTGATATTGTAGTAGGTAACATAGCAACTTATGATGGCGCAAGATTTTTGATAGATCAAGGAGTTGATGGGGTAAAAGTTGGTATTGGACCTGGATCCATATGCACAACAAGAGTGATTGCAGGTGTTGGTTATCCTCAATTATCGGCTATAATTGATGTTTCTAGAGCTCTAAAAGATTCAGAGGTTCCAATGATTGCAGATGGAGGAATAAGGTATACAGGTGATATACCCAAGGCCATAGCAGCTGGAGCTGATTCTGTAATGTTAGGTGGATTGATTGCTGGAACTCAAGAATCACCTGGTGAAACAATTATTTTTGAAGGTAGAAAATTCAAGTCTTACAGAGGAATGGGTTCTGTGGAAGCTATGAAAAAGGGAAGTAAAGATCGATATTTTCAAGATGTTGAAGATGATATAAAAAAATTGGTTCCAGAGGGGATAGTAGGGCGAGTTCCCTATAAGGGAGAATTAATTGAGAGCATTCATCAATTTGTAGGTGGTCTTAGGTCTGGTATGGGTTACTGCGGAGCCAAAAATATTAATTTACTTAAAAAAGAAGCTAAATTTATATCGATAACACCTTCTGGTATTAGAGAAAGCCACCCTCACAATATAACAATTACTAAAGAGGCTCCAAACTATAGCCCATAAAACTAAGCCACAATCTTAAAGGTATAGACTTTATTTTGAGTTTGAATCCTAATTATGTACATGTTTTGATTTTTAAGTAAAACAGAGATTTTAGAATTTTCAAAATTTTGAACACTAGCAGACAGAATTTTATTACCAATTATAGTATAAACTTCAATTTTCCCTGAACCATTTAACTCCCTAATATATATAAACCCATTTTCATATAATACGATCGGTTTATTTTGGCTATCAAAATTTGATGCTATTTTAATGAAAGGAGTTGGGGTATTTGCCTTAAGACTAGAAAAGGAGTAAGAAACTACAAAAAAGCAAATAATAAGTATTATATTCTTCATTGCTTTTCAATATTAGATGCAATTTACATAATTTTTTAATTTGTTCAAAAAAATATTAACATAATAAATTATTATCAATCAGTGTTTTATGATATTTATCAATAATAATTTATTCAAGTGTTCATAAATAGCACAATATTTTTTTAATATAGCGTTGGTTTATTAAAGTAGAGACTTAAAATTAAAAGCTTTGTACTCAAAAATTATTTTATTTGTTATTTTTTTCTTGATTTCTTGCAAAGAATTCAATACTAACATCAATGACAAAGTTATTGCAAGGGTAGATAATGATTATCTGTTTTCATCTGATCTTCAAAAATTAAATTATGATTATAAATCAAAAGAAGATAGTTTAATCACAACGAATTCTTTCATAAACAAGTGGGCACTTGAACGAATTTTATTGAGACAATCCTTAATCAATTTATCAGAGGAAAAACTAACTAGAATAGAGAATCTTGTTCAGGATTATAAATTTGATTTATTAGCGAATAATTATACAGAATTCGTTGTCAGTTCAAAACTAGATACAATTCTTAGTTCAATCGAAACTTATGATTTTTACTCAAAAAANCTTAATAACTTTAAACTAAATAGCCCTATTTATAGGGTTAAATACATAAATTTTTTGAAAAATAATGTTGATAGNAGACAAATAACAAGAAGTTTTAAAAGATTTAATGATTCTGATAAAAGATTTATTGATTCTCTTTCATTTCAATTCCTCGATTCCTTTTTAGCGGATACTATTTGGCTTAATAAAGGTGAANTAATTAAAAATATCCCATTTATNANTTCTAATAATTTTGAAGATTATTTTTTAAAAAAGAGAAAATATTTTGAGATTAAAGGTGAAACAGATTTATCTTTGTTTAATATTATAGAATCTATTGAAGCTAATNAAATCGCNCCNTTTTCTTATGTTGAAAATGTNGTAGCAAATATAGTCCTAAACAAAAAAAAANTAGATCTNATAGAAAATTTTAATAATGAAATTTTAAATGATGCTATTAAAACNAAAAAGTTTGAAGTTTATGAAATTATNGATTAAAATAATCATATTTCATTTCTTNATTATTANTCAATTTNNATACTCTCAGGTTNTAGAAAANAGAATTAAAATAGATGGTGTNTCATCGGTTATAGGNGATTANGTAATACTTGACTCTGATATTGATAAAATGATGATAGAAATTGAATCTCAAGGAGTTTCNACAAAGAGTATAACAAGATGTGANCTCTTAGGTAAANTAATGGAAGACAAATTGTATGCTCATCATGCNATTCAGGACAGTATTGAAGTTAGTGATCAGGAAGTATATGATTATGTAGATCAAAGCATTTCATACTTTATAGATCAATTAGGAAGTATTGAAAAAGTTCTTAATTTTTATAAAAAATCTAGTGAAATTTCTTTTAGACAAGAGCTTTTTGAAATTAACAAAACACAAAGACTTTCCTCACTTATGCAGAGTAGTATAGTTGACGATGTTGAGATAACTCCTGAGGAAGTAAGACAGTTTTTTGAATCAATTCCAGAAATAGAGTTACCTGTATTTGGAACCGAATTAGAAATTTCACAGATAGTCATTCAACCAAAGGTATCTGAACAGGAAGAAAAAAGAATAATAAATCAATTATTATCATTTAAGTCCGATGTTGAAGAAAGAGGTTTAAGCTTTTCATCTAAAGCTATTCTTTACTCTCAGGATCCTGGATCCAGATCTAATGGGGGTAAATATACTTTAAATAGAAAAAGACCAAGAATGGTGAAAGAATTCAGAGATGTAGCATTTGCTCTCCAAGAAGGGGAAATATCTGAGCCTTTCAAAACAGATTTTGGTTGGCATATATTAGTTGTTGATAAAATTAGAGGACAAGAAATAGAAATTAAACATATTTTGTTGACTCCAAAAATTGATGCCTCTGATTTAGATAATGCCAGAGCAAT
>NZZH01000038.1 GCA_002702405.1 Flavobacteriaceae bacterium
TGGCTGTAAAATTCTTCTACCATTAAAGGTCTACTTTTGATATATTCAATAAAAATCCAATGAGGCAAAAGAGATATCCATAAGAAAATTTTTATTTTTTTTCTCATTTCATTTTTTCTTTTTGATAAAACTTATTCTATTATGTCAAGGATTTCAATCTCAAAAATAAGATCAGACTTTGGAGGAATCCCCCTTGTGCCACTTTCGCCGTAAGCTAAATTGTAGGGAACAAAAAGAGTTGCTTTGTCTCCAACTTTTAAAAGTTTAACACCTTCTTTAAAGCCCTGGATCATCTGAGCTTTAGGACTAACATCTGCTACAAGAGGTTGATATCCATTAGTTTCATTTCTTTTTTCATCAAAAACGCCGAGGATTTTAGCAGTCTCAGGATTGCTAGTTTCAAGGAATTTCCCATCTGCAAAATAAACTGTGTAGTGCAAAATGGCTTTGTTAGTTTTAGTTACTTTTTGACCTTTACCATTTTGTGAAATAAAATAACTCAATTGGGAATCAGTAATTATCGCTTTTAATCTTTGCTCTGCAAATTTTTTTACTGTTTCACCCTGAATTTTGAACTGTTTTTGAAGTTTTTCTTTTTCTGCAATATCTTTTTCGATGAAATAATTTGAAAAAATATCTGGAGCATTAAAATTTCTAGCTAATGAACCTTTTCTTATGATTCTAATTTTTCTTATTGTATCGTTCTGGACTATACTNTCAACTATAGCTTGACCAGATATTACTTTGCCAAAAACAGTATGCTTTCCATCTAACCATGGAGTTTTTANGTGAGTAATNAAAAANTGACTGCCATTTGTTGAAGGGCCAGCATTTGCCATTGATAAAATTCCAGGACCACTGTGAGTCAAATCAGTGATTTCATCTTTAAAGCTATATCCAGGACCACCTTGACCAGTTCCGGCAGGATCACCACCTTGAATCATAAAGTTATCAATTACTCTGTGAAAGATTAATCCGTCATAAAATGGTTTNCCCTTANAATTATTATTGACATTGATATTATTTCCTTCAGACAATGAAACAAAATTAGCAACGGTTACTGGTGTTTTCTCCATTTCCAACTTAACAATTATGTTTCCCTTTGATGTAATTATATCTGCGTATAACCCAGAATCAAGTTCGGGATATTTATTATTACAAGTGCTAAATAAAAAAGGCACTGTAATTAGCAATAAAAAAATAAATTTGGATTGTTTAGGATTCATGTTTTTTTCTGTTTTATTTTTAAGAGATTTATGGTAAACTTGAGAGGTTGGTTCATTCCAATTTTTTCACCGTCTCCTCGATACCCGAAGCAAAGGTAGGAAGGAAATAGAAAAACAACAACTTCATTTTCTTTCATGATTTTAATTCCTCTTCTCAGAGCAGGTATTAAGTCTTCTTCATCAATAAAAAAGGAAACTTCTCCTAGCTCTTTTTTACTATAAAGTAAATTATTATTTAGATCCTCAATTTTGTAAGAAAAAGTAACTTGATCTCCTTTTTTTGGAATTCTGCCATTAATTTTTGTTTTTGTTTTATATGCGTACCAGAATCCTGACTCTGAAATATAAAATTCTAAAGTAGAATTTTTAGCAAATTTTTTGAATAGTTCCTGTTCAATTTCAAATCTATTTTTATTTCTTATTGCAGATTCCTTTAAAAAGAGTTTTTTGTTTTTATTTGACGGCCTTCTAATTTCAGATTCTTGACAGTTAATAAAGAATAAAAAACAGATTGGTAAGAGAAATAACCTCATGCTTCAAAATCTTTTTTGCATTCTTGGATTGCATTCATAAATTTTTTTTCAGTTTCCTTAAGGGTTTTTAATGATGTCCCGCCAGCAGCGTTATGATGACCTCCTCCATTAAAATAGATTTTTGCAAATTTATTTACAGAAAAATTTCCTTTTGAACGAAAAGACATTTTAATCAGATTTTGTAATTTATCTTCAATCATTATAACCGATAGAGAGATGTTTTTTAGACTTAGACCATAATTTACAAAACCTTCTGTATCTCCCTTTTTAAAATTATTTATACGCAAATCTTCTTGCGATAAAAAAGTATAAACAACTGGAAGGTTTTTAATTTTTTTTAAATTGGAAAGACAAGTGCCTAAAAGTCTTATTCTATTAAAACTATAGTTGTCATATATATTTTGATGAATTTTTGAGTGATTAGCTCCAAGATCAATCAATTTTGATGCTATTAAGTAAGTTTTAGAAGTAGTTGAGGGAAATCTAAAGGATCCTGTATCTGTCATCATTCCAGTATATAGGCAAGTTGCAATATTTGAATCAATTTTACTATGATCTAATTTTGAAATAATATTATATACCATTTCAGATGTAGAACTAATTTGAGGTTCTGAAAAAGTTAAATCAGCGTATGACTTTGGATTCTCGTGGTGATCAACCATTACAAAAGGAATATCTGCAGAAGTTAAAATGGATTCCATTTCTCCAGTTCTTGAAAGATCATTGTAATCAAGGGTTAAGATTAGATCTGCTTTATCGATTAAAGAAATCGCTTTTTTTTGATTCAATGAAAAATTAATTATTTTTTTTTGACCGGGAAGCCAATTAAGGAATGAGGGATATTCATTAGGAGAAATTACTAAAGAATTATGACCCTTTTTTATCAAAAAAAAATTTAATGCTAGACTGCTTCCAAGAGCATCTCCATCAGGATTTTTATGTGGTATTATAAGAGTGTTTTTTGATTTTTTAAGTAGAGAATCAAATTCATTTATCAAATTATCTTTCATAGTTCAAATATACCAAAAATTGACCTCTTATATTTGCACAAAAAAAAATCTATGATCATTTATTTAAACTTAACGTTATATATAATCATACAAATTTTTAAATTTGAAATTCAAAAACTCAAATGACAAAGACATATACATTTTCAATGATTAAACCAGACGCTGTAGAAAGTGGCTATATTGGTTTAATATTAGATAAAATTACTTCTTCTGGATTTAAGATTATTGCTATGAAATTTACCCAATTATCATCAAGAGAGGCTGAGAAATTTTACGATATTCATAAAACAAAGCCTTTTTTTGGTGAATTAATAAAGTTTATGACCAGAGGTCCAATTGTGGCAATGGTATTGGAGAAAGATAATGCTGTAGATAATTTTAGGACTCTGATCGGATCAACAAATCCTGAACAAGCTGAAGAAGGTACTATAAGAAAATTATATGCTAATTCGGTTGGAGAAAATGCAATTCATGGTTCTGATAGTGACGAAAATGCAAAAATAGAGAGTGTTTTCCATTTTTCTGGGCGAGAGATTTTTAAGTAAAAATAATTTTAGATATAGTATTCTCTCCAATTTCATTATTCAAAAGAGAAATTATTTTATCAGTTCCATATGAGAGTTCACTTCTTAAAACAGAACTTTTTAAATAGACGTAAAGTGTTGAATTTTTAAATTCTACCTTTTGAGTATATTTTTCAACNTTTTCTCCCATTACCTTTTTCCATAGCTCCTCAACTCTAACATTGATAATCCCTTTTTTTAAAGCCTTAGAAGAAACTATTTTAGATAGTATTTTATTTATTTGTTCAGGCTCAGGTTTTCTCACAGAATTTTGCATTTTAAAATCAGATAATTGNACTTACAGTTTTTCACNCNNTTAAATTATACTAAAAAACAATAATATTAGATAGAATTTAAATTAAAAATTTTATATGAGTCTTTAANAGGAGATAAAACTTTTTTAATTCTATTTTCATCAGTATCTGATATAAATATTTGTCCCATCTTTTGTTTTTGAAAAAGTTTGATTATTTTTTNTACTCTTCCGTAATCAAGCTTATCAAATATGTCATCTAGCAGAACAATTGGATTGGTTTTAACGATTTTTCTCATAAAATTAAATTGAGCAATTTTTAGTGCTATTAAGAAAGATTTTTGCTGACCCTGACTACCAAATTTTCTAATATTTTGATCCAAGATGGTAAATGCTAGATCATCTTTATGAATACCCTTTGTAGTATATTTATAAGCTCTATCTTTATCTATACTTTCTTCAAGGAGNTCTGAAGTTGTTTTTTCTTTTAAATCACTTTCATAGATTATATTCACATTTTCTTTTGATCCACTAATTTCTTTATAACTCTCTATGAATAATGGAATAAAACTTTTTAAGAAGGATAATCTCTTTTCAAAAATAGGTTTTGCAAGTTTGCTTAATTGGGAATTATAAATTTCAATAGTCTCTTTGTCAAAATTTTGATTTAAGGCAAAATATTTTAACAAAGCATTTCTTTGTACTAAAATTTTATTGTAGGCTAAGATTTTTTGGAGGTATATTTTATCTGTTTGCCCAATTACACCATCAATNAATTTTCTTCTGGTCGCGCTTCCCTCAATAATTAAATCTTGATCAATAGGAGANATTATTACAAGAGGTATTAATCCGATATGTTCTGAAATTTTATCATAATTCTTCTGATTTCTTTTCATATTTTTTTTGTGACCCTTTTTAAAACTGCAAATGATTTTTTCANTTTTTTTAAGATTTTTAAAATCTCCTTGAATCACAAAAAAATCTGTTCCAAATTTTACATTTTCATTTGTTGAAGGGTTAAAGTAACTTTTACCAAAGGCTAGATGATAGATAGAATCAATAATGTTTGATTTTCCAGCACCGTTGTCACCAACAAAACAATTAATGGATGGATTAAAATTTAATTCAAATGCATCAATGCTTTTGTAATTTGTTAATGAAAGTTTCTTTAGGATCATNTGAATAAAGAATTTAAGACTTTTAAATTAATAATATATTCTTTCAATAAAACTTAAAATCTACCTTATTTCTATTTTTGGTTTTGGAATAAAAAAGATTACTTTTGGAAACTATAAAATTGTAATGGCTACATACAAAAGACGAGGACAAAAAAAATCTATTATAAATAAAGTTGAAGGTCTTTCAGAGGAAAGCACTACCGCTGAAGTTTTTGACAAACTAGATAGCTCTGCATCAAAAACTGAGCAATTTGTTGCCAAATATCAAAATTATATTATTGGTTTTATTGGATTCATTACTTTTACTATCCTCTCTTATTTAGCTTATATAAACTTTATTTTTGAACCTATGGAGAGAGAAGCTATTAGTGAATTAAGTCAGGCACAATATTATTTTGACATAGCTGTAAATACTGAAAATTCTGATTCACTCTATTACATGGCTTTAAATGGTGGAGAAGGGAAATATGGTTTTCTTGATATTATTGAAAATTATGATGGTACTTCGGCTTCAAAACTTGCCACTTACAGCGCAGGTATGTCATATTTAAATTTAAAAAATTATGAAAAAGCTATATTTTTCTTAGATCAGTTTGATTCTGATGATGTACTTCTTAGTGCTCTTTCAAAAGGAGCAATTGGTGATTCTTTTGCTGAAATAGGTCAGATTGATGAAGCATATGAATATTACGTNTTAGCTTTTNAAGCAAGTGNAAATTCATTTACTACACCAAAATATTTGTACAAAGCTGCTATGATTGCTGATTTAAATAATCAAAAAAATCTTGCTTTAAGTTATCTTAAGAGAATAAAAAAAGATTTTCCTGAGGCTATTGAGGCTAAGTTAGTTGATGTTCAAATAGGACGCCTTGAAAATTTTAATTAAATATGAGCCTATCAAAACATAAGATTTCTCAGGCTAATCTTGTCGAAATACCCAATGGGTCTCAGTTTAAATTTGCAATAGTTGTTTCTCAGTGGAATAAAAACATAACTGATAAATTATTCGAAGGATGCTATNAAGTACTCATAGAAAATAGTGTTTNATCTAAAAATATTTTTAGAATTGATGTGCCAGGAAGTTTTGAACTTATTTACGGATCTAAGAAGGCACAAGAGCGTAAAGTTGATGTTGTTATTTCTATAGGAAGTATTATCAAAGGAGAAACTGAGCATTTTAATTTTATTTGTAATGCTGTTTCTCAAGGCATAAAAGAGCTTAATATAAATTCTAAGATTCCAGTAATATTTTGCGTTCTTACTGATAACTCAATNGATCAAGCTNNGGATAGGAGTGGAGGGAAACATGGNAANAGAGGNTATGANGCTGGTATAGCAGCTTTAAAAATGGCANCTATTGCAAAATTGTAACTTTATTTAAAAACTAGTTTTCAATACCTTTTTAANAAAATATAAAATAATACATACAATAGATTGCAAAATTATATTATGTAAATGAAAATTAACTTTTTTAAATTAAAAAGAAATAGAAGATTTAATTATACACCTCGCCATTATAAGGGAAAAGAAGAGGTAAATGATCCTTCAGGAATTAGTAGGTTTAATTTTGAATCTAGGTTTTCTAAATATAGGGATGCATATAATAAAAANGATTTTGGTCAGAGGTGGAGTGATGAAAGAAAAAAAATGAGAGTTTATAGTAATAGATATTTTTCAATTAGACTTGTAGCAATAATTTTGGNACTAACTTTAATTTTTCTTTATATTATTGACTTTGATTTAGAAATATTTAAAGTTCAAAATTAATGTCTAAAACAATTTTGCTTCTTCCTGAAAATATAGCCAATCAAATTGCTGCTGGCGAGGTTATTTTAAGACCTTCATCTGTAGTAAAAGAGCTTATAGAAAATTCAGTTGATGCAAATGCAAAAACAATTCAACTTATTATTAAAGATTCTGGTAAAACTTTAATACAGGTNATTGATGATGGCATAGGAATGTCTNCTGAGGATTTAAAATTATCTTTTCAGAGACATGCGACTTCAAAAATTAAAAAGTTTGACGATCTTTTTTCACTTNAATCCAAGGGTTTTAGAGGAGAGGCTTTAGCTTCAATTGCTGCAATTGCANCNATTGAAGCTAATTCTAGAAGAAAAGAAGATGAAATTGGGAAATTAATAAAAATTTCTGGAGGTAAAATGAATANAATNGAGGATNCAGTTGCTTCAGAAGGAACCTCTATCAGTGTAAAAAATCTGTTTTATAACGTTCCTGCAAGAAGAAATTTCTTAAAATCAGACAATGTAGAATTAAGACATATTATAGATGAATTTCATCGAATCGCTCTGGCACATCCAGAAATTTGCTTTGTTTTTTTNCAAAATGATTCAGAACTATTTAAACTCCCTATTTCAAGTTTNCAAAAGAGAATTATAAATATCTTTTCAGGTAAAATCCAGGAAAAGCTAATACCTGTTGAAGAAAAAACAACAGTTGCTGAAATTTCTGGTTTTGTTATAAAACCAGATTTTTCAAAAAAGTCTCGAGGGCAGCAATTTTTTTTCGTAAATAATCGATTTATTAAAAGCCCATTTTTAAATCATTCAATTGTTTCTGCATTTGAGGGACTTTTATCAGACGGGTATTTTCCAGGTTATTTTATTTTTTTAAAAGTTGATCCTAAATCAATTGATGTTAATATTCATCCAACAAAAACAGAAATTAAATTTGAAGATGAACAAAATCTTTTTGCAATTTTAAAAGCAACTATCAAGCATAGTTTAGGAATTTTTCAAGTTTTACCAAGCATTGATTTTGAGAAAGATCCCGGACTTGATGTGCCTTATGAATATATTAGGAAATCTCCTAAGGAACCTCCAATAGAGGTAAATTCTTCATTCAATCCCTTTAGAGAAGAAAAAAGTATTGAGAAGATNTCAAGGAGTTCATGGAAAAATCTTTATTCAAATGTTGAATCTAGAGATTCAGCTAATATGACTTCAGAAGAGCTTAAACTAAATTTATCTGAGTCACCGAAAGTCTTTCAACTTTTTCGGAAATATATTATAACTTCTTTGCGTTCAGGATTATTAATTATAAATCAACAAAGAGCACATCAAAGGATTCTCTATGAAAAATTTTTAAAGACTATAACTAATAANGACAAGGTGAGTCAAAAACTTATTTTTCCTAAAAAAATTAAACTCTCACAAAAAGAAAAAGTTCTTTATAATGAATATTCTAAAAATTTAAAAGCTATAGGATTTGTAACAAAATTATCTGGATCAAATCTAGAAATTAAATCTGCCCCATCGATTTTCAATCATGATGATTTAGAAGATATAATATTAAGCCTATTTTCAATGATTGATGATGGAAATTTTGATAGTTTTAGCAAATCAGATCTTCTTTCAAAGAGTCTTTCAAAGGCTGCTTCTATTAAATCAGGGAGAGTTTTATCTGTAACAGAACAACAGATTTTGGTTGATGATTTATTTGCTTGCAAAGAGTTTTTGACGAGTCCTTTTAATCATCAAATTTTTGTTACTTTGAGTAAAGAAGAGTTAGATGNAAAATTATATTAATGTATAATATTACTGAAACGGTAAAACATTTATTAATAATCAACGGCATTTTTTTTCTTGCTACCGCTATATCAGGAAATCAATTCTATGATCTTTTTGCTTTGCATTATCCTGATAATCCTAAATTTCAAATATGGCAACNAATAACCCATATGTTTATGCACGGAGATATATATCATATTTTCTTTAATATGTTTGGATTATGGATGTTTGGAATGCCTCTTGAAAAAATGTGGGGTAAAAAGAAATTTATTTTTTTTTATTTATCAACTGGACTTGGCGCTGCTTCATTGCAATTGCTTTTATATAACTATCAAATTANTAGTATTAATGATTTACTGTTTAGTTCAGGAGTNAATGAATCTGAATTAGTCAATTTTTATAGGACTGGATACTTGCCTGGCAGAATAAGTGAGTCTATTTTAAATAATCTGCCCCTTAATGACGCTTTTAATTCTTATCATTCTNTAATGGTAGGAGCATCNGGAGCTTTGTATGGTGTTTTAGTTGGATTTGCAATGTTGTTTCCAAACGCTCAATTGATGTTGCTNTTTCCTCCAATACCAGTAAAAGCTAAAATACTTGTTCCAATACTTATTTTGGCTGATCTTTTTTTTGGTTTTTCTTCATATTCAATAGGACCTATAGCTCATTTTGCTCATGTTGGAGGAGCACTTACAGGACTCGTTATGATGTGGTATTGGAAAAAGAAACAATTCGATAATAATCGTTGGGATTTATGAGTTATTTAAATGATCTTAAGTATAAGTATTCAGGTTTTTCAATAGCAGAAAAAATTATTTTTTTAAATATTATTTTATTTGTTATACCCTACTTTATAAATACCTTACTTTTTCTCTTTAATTTAAACTCTAAATCATATCTAGAACTTTTTCTATTGTCTCCTGAATTGAATGATCTAATTATAAGGCCATGGACAATAATTACATATAGCTTTGTACACGACGGATTTTTTCATCTTTTTTGGAATATGCTTCTTCTTTATTATATAAGTAGGATGATTCTTAATTTATTTTCCCCCTCCACTTTTATTAATGTTTATTTTTTAGGTGTAATTGTTGGTGGAATCCTTTTTTTATTAAGTTATTCTTTCTTTCCTGTTTTCAAAGGAGACATTTCATCTATGGGGGGATCATCAGCTGGAGTTATGGCAGCAATAATTTTCATGTGCACATATTCACCAGACAATGAAATTAGATTGTTCTTTTTTAACCTTAAGCTTAAGTACATTGGAATTCTTTTTTTTGTTTTTGATATTATTCAAATACCTTATGGTAACTCTGGCGGACATATAGCACATGTTGGAGGCGCAATTCTCGGATTTTTTTATGCAAGAAATTTGATCAATGGTAGAGATATTGGCTCCAGCTTTGAATATTTATGGAAGTTTTTTTTTAGAAAAAGAAAAAATAAAGAGGAAAAGGCTTTTTTTCAAGATAATCCTAAAATTTATAAAAAGCCCGATAAAAGTGAAAAGCAAAAAAGAGTTGATGCCATTCTAGATAAAATAAGTAAGTCTGGATATGAAAGTTTATCAGATAAAGAAAAAATTTTTTTAAGCCGTTATGGAGAAGAATAAAAAACTGATTAAAAGTAATTAAAAATGAAGCTAAATTTTTTTGATAAAATTTTAATGCTTTTTAATTCCATTTTGATGTTTTTTCAAATGCTTTTAATGGGAACTTTTGTGGATTTTCACTATTTCCCATTATTAAACGTTTTGGTTCCCATTTTAGCATTTATAAATTTATTTTTTTTTGTTTATTGGATATTTGTTTTTAAATGGCCTTTTATTTTATTTATAGTTTCATTCTTATTTGGGCATTCTGACTGGGCACTTCTTTACAAGTTTCCTGCTAATTCAATATCGGTATCTAATGGATTAAAAATTATGAGTTTTAATGTTCGACTTTTTAATTCATATAATTGGATTGAGNTAGATGATGTGCCTAAACAAATAGAATCCTTTATTCTNAATGAAGATCCTGATGTTTTATGTTTCCAAGAATTTTCTATTGAAGGAAGCCCTGAGTTTTTAAATTATAAATATCGATATGTTCAATCATTAACCAAAAATGGTGATAATGGATTAAGTATTTTATCTAAGTATCCACTATATAATAAAGGTCTAATAAATTTTGAAAATTCTAATAATGGCGGTATTTATTCTGACTTGAAATATAAAAATGATACTATTAGGATTTATAATCTGCATTTTGAATCTCTGCACCTCAGTTCAAATGATACTTTAAACACTATAGAATATCCTGGAAAAATAAAAAAAAGCCTAGATCAGGCAGTCAAAACATTTAGACAAGGCAAAACAAGGCAACAAATCGAAAAAATTTTTAATATTCAAGAGAAACAAGTTTTGAGATTTAATGAAATACAAAAAACGAATGATAATTTTTCAATCGTTTGTACTGATTTAAACAATAATGCATTTTCAAAACCCTATAAGCTTTTAAGTTCAAATTATAAAGATTCTTTTGCGCAAAAGGGTAGTGGTTTTGGAACTACTTATGAGATTTCTTCGATTCCTTTTCGAATAGATTTTATTTTAGTTGATCCAAGACTAGAAGTTATTAGTTTTGAAACATATGATCTCTCACTTTCTGATCATAGACCAATATCTACCGTTGTTAAATTCTAATTCTATTTTATTTTTAGTGAATTAAATCTTTAGATTCTTTAGATAATTTAGGCTTTGAGGACCAAGATTAAATAATAGATCTATCACACTTAAATTTTCTAGAAAGCCATATTTATCAATAAAAACTTGATTATATTTTAAATATGGGGTATTAATTATTTTTTTAGNAATGATTAGATCTCTTTTTTCTTTTAATTCTTTGTTGTGATTTTGTATAATAGGAATGTCAAACTTTAATAATTTCAAAATAACTTTTATTAAACTAATATTNAACTCAATTAGATTAGATATTTTATAATTATAAAATGGATAAAAGTCTTCTTCATAAAATTCGAAATAAGGAGATGCTCTGTAGGACATTTGTAATGATCTCCAATGATTTCGTTGCCAGAAAAAATCATTATCTACTAAAGTTTCAAAATCTTTTTGATGATTTGAATTTTTATTTTTATTAACCGGTATGATAAGTTTTAATTTACCATTTGGACCATAAATTTCAGCCCTATTTCTGAAAGTTTGTTTTTGATAATTACCATTAGTTATAAAATATAATTTCTTTTGATTAATCACCCATTTTATATACTTAATAGATGGTAGGTAAGCGGGGCAAATACCGGTTATCATTTCATTTTTTAGTTTTTCTTTTTCTGTAAAAAATAAATACTTGCCAAGCAACTATTAACAATAAAAAGTGAGGAAGATATGAAGTCCTTTCACCTTCACCACCNACAGTAGTAAAAACTCTTTCCCATCTAATTTTCCAGTTTTTAATTCCTTCATTAATTCCTTCAATACTTAGCCAAATAAAAACAGGCTTTCCTACAATATGATCTGAGGGCACAAAGCCCCAAAANCGACTGTCTTCTGAACGATGTCTATTATCCCCCATCATCCAATAATAATCTTGCTTAAACTTATAGCTTTCTGTTTTAAAACCATTAATTATTATTTCACCATTATCAATACTTAAACTATTTTTTTCATATTCAGTTATAATTCTTTTATATAATGGTAAATTATTTAGATTAAGATTAATTTTTTGTTCTGATTTGGGTATGATAATAGGGCCAAAATTATCTTCATTCCAGTTAAATGGGATTTTATTTGGGAACAAACTTTCATTTGCAGTTTTAATTTCATTTATATTTCGTTCAATATTATCAAGCCATTTGACATTTTTTAATTTTTGAAATTCTTCATTAGTTAACACAAGATCTTTAGTTGTTTCTCTTACCTCAATTATTCTAATNCCTAACTTTCTAACCAGATCTAATGGAATTCCAGAAGATTTGGTTATTATGACAAAATTATTTGAGTTATCATTAAAACTAGCTAAAATGTANGGTCTCAAATAATCAAAAGAATTTTCTGTAATATTTTGAATACGAAAACGACGATTAAAATTTTTATATCCAAAACTAAGTAGATCTTTTGATGAGATTCCTTTTTTACTATAAGCAGTGTATGAGAATTGAATTTTGGCTCGATCTGGTAAAATATTCAACTTGCCATTGTTATAAACTAATCCATTTTTAATTTCTAAGGTGTCGCCAGGAAGACCTACGCAACGTTTAACATAGTTAGATTTTTTGTCGATAGGTTTTTTTACTCCTTTTTCTTTTTTAAAAAATTGTCTAACGGTATCAGCAGGCCAATTAAAAACAACAATATCATTTTTTTTGATTTCTTGTATTTTTGGAATTCGAAGATAAGGGAGTTGAGGTTTTTTAAGATAAGATCTTGTTTTAACTATAGGAAGCGTATCATGAACCATTGGAAAAGCAATGGTTGTTGATGGAATCCTCGCCCCATAATGAAATTTACTTACTATAAGAAAATCGCCTATTAGAAGAGATTTTTCTAAAGACCCTGTTGGAATAATGAATGGTTGAAAAATATAATTATGAACTATGGTTGCAGCAATAACAGCAAAAGTTATAGAACTTACCCATTCTTCAAGGGCTGATTTTGGTTTTTCATTCTCAATCTCAATGTATCTAGTTGCTTTATTGTAGTTTATATAGTAAATGTAAAATCCTAAACTAATAACACACAAAAAATATTCTTTTAGTGAGTTTCTTCCAAAACTTTTTAATGTTCCAATCCATATTGAAATTATCATTAATAAGTTAATTACTGGGAAGAATAGCAAAATAACCCACCATCTTGGATATTTAATTATTTTTAATAGGACAATTGCATTATAAATTGGAACAATAGCTTTCCATGACTTTTCACCACTAAGCTGATAAAGTTTCCAGGTCCCAAAAAAATGAATTATTTGAACTAAAAAGAAAAATATAATCCATTCATAAATTATCATTTCTATATAATTAAAAATTTAAAACATCACTCATTCCAAATACACCTTTTTTTTCTTTAATCCACAAAGCAGCAACTAATGCTCCTTTTGCAAAGCCTTTCCTAGAAAAACTTTCATGTCTAATACTGATATTATCTAGAATTGAATTATAGTTAACCTCATGAACTCCGTGAACTTTTTCTTTTCTTTCAGATTTTATTGAAATTATATTTTTTTCACTTCTTTGATCTAATCCCCAATTATCATACTTGCTATTTTTAATTATATCCTCAGCTAAGGATATGGCAGTACCACTTGGTGTATCAATTTTTTGATTNTGATGCGTTTCTTTAATAGAAATATTATAATCCGTATTTTTTTTCATAAGCTTTGATAATTCAAGATTGAGTTTAAAAAAAAGATTAACACCAAAACTAAAATTTGAAGAATATAGAAAAGCAGTATTTTGTTTTTGAGTAAACTTAACAACTTTCTCAAAATCCTTTAACCATCCTGTTGTTCCAGAAACAACAGGGATGCTATGATTCAAAGCAGAAAAAATATTTTCTAAGGCAGAATCAGGAGTGCTGAAATTTATTGCAACGTCAGCATCTTTTATATCTCCAAATAATTTCTTTTTATCTGTAATTGAAACAATATGATGCTTTTCCTCTAGAGCTATCTTTTCAATTTCCTTTCCCATTTTCCCGTATCCCAATATGGCTATTTTCATGACAAAATATATTATAATTTAACTAAAACCTTTATTCCATAATTAGATTCTTTAGTTAGAAAATCTGATTCAAAATGAGGCTTTAGACTGAGATTATCTTTAACATTAAATTGCATTAGGTGAGCACTAACATTAGCGTCAAGAATATTAAGCATGTAGGTTCCTAAAATAAATAGGAAAGACATGTCTCTATAACTTTTGTGGAATTTCATTCCTTCAATAAGTTTTGAGTTATCTGGGATTAGTGTTTTGAATTCATCATCTTGAAATCCAGCTAGTCTTCTTTTATATGCTGTTCTATAGCGGTCCATTTCTTTTTGATTATAAACATATCCGTATACGGAAGCGCCTATAGCTCCATATACAAATGGGACTTTCCATGACTTGCCAATATATATTTGGCCTAAACCAGGTAAAACAGCAGAGTAGAAGGCTGCTTTTGAAGGAGTGAGCGGGTCTTCAATTAAAAGTTTTTTTCTTTCACTAATTTTTTTTTCTGGAAGTTTTTGACCAAAGAGACTAAATGAAAGGAGGAAGAAAAAAAATATAAAAAAGTTATTTCTCATTCTTTATTTTTTTTGTTATACTAATTAATTCATTTTTTGAATTAAAAAATATTTTAATATTTCCTGTTCCCTTATCATTAATTTTTACCTGGATAGTTGTATCAAGCTGTGTTTCAATTTCTTTTGCTATTTCATCAGAAAAGTCAGACATTTCATTATTTATATGAGAGGGAGAAATTATTTCATTCTTCAGTTTAGTTACAATTTTTTCAGTTTGCCTAACAGATAGTTTTTTAGAAATTATTTTTTCATAGATCTCTATTTGTTTATCTGTTTCTTCAATATTTATAATTGCTCTTCCATGTCCCATTGACAAGAAACCGTCTCTGATGCCTGTTTGAATAATGGGATCAAGCTTTAATAATCTAATATAATTTGCAATTGTGGATCTTTTCTTTCCTACTCTTTCACTTAATGCATCCTGTGTGATATTTGCCTCCTTAATTAATCTTTCATAGGAAAGAGCTATCTCAATTGGATCAAGATCTTTGCGTTGAATATTTTCAACAAGCGCCATCTCTAAAATTTCTTCATCATTCGCGACTCTAACATAGGCAGGAATTTTTATGAGATTTATTAGTTTTGCTGCACGGAATCTACGTTCCCCGGAGATTAATTGAAATTTATTTGAGTTTAATTTTCTCACTGTTATGGGTTGAATTAACCCAAGACTTTTTATAGAATCAGCTAATTCTTTAATCAAAGTTTCACTAAAGTTTGATCTTGGTTGTGAAGGATTTATTTCAATTTCATTAATTTCTAATTCAATTATTTTACCGACAACTTCTTGATCTATATTTTGAGCTTTTTCATTGAATGTATTTTTTTCAACATCACCCAGAAGAACTGATAANCCTCTGCCTAACACCCTTTTTTTACTTCTTTTTCCCATTTTTATTTATAATTTCATTTGCAAGTGACAAATAATTTTTAGCTCCTTTACTTGTAACATCATAATCTACTATATTCTCACCATAACTTGGAGCTTCTCCAAGCTTAATATTTCTTTGAATTATCGTTTTGAAAACTATTTCACCAAAATGTTTTTTAACCTCCTCAACTACCTGGTTTGAAAGCCTAAGACGAGAATCATACATTGTTAAAAGCATTCCTTCAATATCAAGATTTTTATTATGAATTTTCTGAACATTTTTGATTGTATTGAGTAACTTACCTAATCCTTCAAGAGCAAAATATTCGCATTGAATTGGTATTATAATTGAGTCAGCAGCCACTAATGCATTTAATGTGATTAGTCCTAATGATGGCGCACAGTCAATTATAATAAAATCATATTTTTTTTCTACTGATGAGATTGCACTTTTAAGCATATACTCTCTTTTATTTTTGTCTACCAATTCAATTTCTGAGGCTACAAGGTCAATATGGGAAGGAATCAGATCAAGATTAATTGAATTAGTTGAAACTATAGTTTCTTCAACTGGCAAGGTGTGTTCTAAAAGTTGATACGTACCTTTTTTAAGGTCTTTATTATTAATCCCTAGACCTGAAGAAGCATTTGCTTGAGGATCAGCATCCACTAATAAAATATTTTTTTCAAGTATTCCTAGNGAAGCACCTAAATTAACTGCTGTGGTAGTTTTACCAACTCCTCCTTTTTGGTTAGCTATAGCTATTATTTTTGCCATCAACAAATATGTAATTAATTCCTAAAAATACGATTAATTATTTCCTGGGGGAAAAAAAATATGAAACAGATTATTTTTTAAATAAATTTCCTATAATTAATTAATACTGTCTTCAAACTCAATGTAAAAAATGGTTTCTTCTTCTCTTTTATGACCATATTTCTCTCTAGCAAAACGTTCTAAGCTATCAATTGTCTTAAGTTGATTTATATTACTCTTATCTTTTATTATTAAATCTTTAAGTTCTTTTTTTTCTATTTCTAGTTCATTAATCTCTTCATTTAATTCCATATGTATTTTCATTGAATGGGTGTCTAGGAAAAGCATCCATATTAAAAATATTAAAAAGGTAACAAGATAAATTTGTTTTCGGATTTTAAACAAAAATTTCTTTAATCCCATTGATATAAAGGTTATTTTTTTATTTCATTTACTAAACTTGGGGTAATAATCTCATTATTATAAGAATTTTCCCAACTATTTAATATGTAGTTCATTACATCAGCAATTTCTTCATTATCTAAACCTTGACTAACCATAATACCATCATATAATTCTCCATTCACTGTAATAGGCCCCTCCATTCCATATTTTATGCCATAAATACTCTCTCTAATATTATTTAATAAATAATCAGAATTAGATAATGGAGGGAAAATTCCAGCGACCCCTTCACCATTATCTAAGTGACATTGGACACAAAAGTCATTATATATTTCATTTCCTCTTGTAATGCTTTCTTTCAGTGGCTTATTTTGCTGTAGCCAGATAAATTGTATAATAGTTGCTATTGAAATGAAGCTGAAGAAGAACTTCATTTTTTTTCAATAATTTTTAGAATTCCTTTTCCTTCAACAGCAATATATAAATATCCATCAGGACCTTCCCTTACATCTCTTACTCTTCCAATATTTTCAAGAACTTTTTCTCTTTCAACAACTTTATTTTTCTTAATAACAAGCCTTTCCAGATATCGATATTTCAATGAACCAATAAAAAGATTTCCTTTCCATTTTTCATATATACTCGAAGTTGAAAAAGCCATTCCGCTTGGAGCTATTGATGGAACCCAATAGTAAAAAGGTTGTTCTAGCCCTGGCAGACTAGTATTTTCTGTAATTGTAGTTCCGCTATAATTNACGCCATATGTAATTTTTGGCCAACCATAATTTTTCCCTGGTTCAACAATATTTATTTCGTCCCCTCCTCTAGGGCCATGTTCGTGAAGCCATATTTCGTCTGATTCTGGGTGAACAATCATTCCTTGAGGGTTTCGGTGGCCAAATGAAAAAATAGCTTTTTTAGTTTCTGATTTATCATTAAAAAAAGGATTGTCAGTTGGTATTGATCCATCAAGATTTAACCTGTAAACTTTCCCGCCATCTCTTGTAATATCTTGAGGATTTAAGTCTCTATTACCCCGATCTCCAATTGTAAAAAAAATATGTCCTATATCATCAAAAACTATTCTTGATCCAAAATGCTGAGCTTTTTTGGTATTTGGGGTAGCCTTATAAAATAGTTTTAGATCCTCTAATTTATTTTCAACAAGTTTTGCTTGATAAAGAGCAGTGTTTCCACCAATGTCGCCCTCAATATTTGTAGCAAGTGTAAAATATATAAGATTATTTTGATTAAAATTAGGATGAGTGGCAACATCCAAAAGTCCTCCCTGCCCTCTTACATAAACTTCTGGTAGTCCTGAAATCTCTGTTTTGATTGAGTCTTCAACCAAAAATAATTTACCCGATTTTTCGGTAACTAAAACTTTATTAGTGTTAATAAAGCAAAAACCCCAGGGGATGTTAATTCCATCTATAATAACTTCATAAGTAAAGTCTTTTTTTTCAGGAGATTTGATTAAGGGTGGGTTTTCTTGAGCACTACATGATGGAATGTAGGTCAGAATGAAAATCAAAATTAGAGCTATATAATCTCTCAAAGTTTTTTTTTTGACTTGAGCTAAAAATACAAATAAAAAATAAAGATTCTAATTAGATTTTAAGATTATGTGTTTAGATGTTCATAAGTTTTTTTACCCACAATACTTCCTATTGCCATTCCCATCCCGCCAATTCTAACNCCAATAGCTACTCCNTCGGAAANAGATTTTACTATNGGCATTTTTGTTTTTCCAAAAGCCATAATTCCAGACCACTNCATATCTATNTGAAACTTTTGATTAGGAATAATAAAATCCTCTAGATCATTAATTAATTTCTTTTTGATTTTAGAGTTTATTCCATGTTGAGTTGTTTCCTCTTTTTGAAAATCTATATTTCTGCCACCGCCAATCATTATTCTTTGATTAATATTTCTAAAATAATTAAATCCTTTATCATAATGAAAGCATCCCTTTATTTTTAAATCTTTAATTGGCTTAGTAATTAAGACCATGCCCCTTCCAGGATTTATATCCTCTTTAGGAAACCATTTTTTTGCAAAAGCATTTGTACAAATAGCTAGAAACTTGGACTCAAAATGAATTTCATTTTGATTATTTTTAACTATTACCCTGTTTCTTTTTCCCCTAGTAATAATTTTATCAACATTGGTATTCGTGTATAATGTCCCTCCCAATTCTTTAACTTTATTTTGTAAGGAATAGATTGTTTTACCTGTATTGATTTGACCCTCAAATGGACAGTGAATTAGTGATTCAATATGTTGCTTTGAAAAGCCAAAATTTTCAATAAAATTATTTTTAAAAANAAACACTTGCTTTTTAAAGATTGGTTTAAGTAGTTTGTTGAAGCGATTAATTTGATCTACAAGCTTTTCACTTGAACTAAAATAAAGTTCATTTCCTCCATGTTGATGAAAATCTATTGTTTTGTCACCAAGAGTTTTTCTAAGAAGTTCTAATCCCGTAACTCTTTTTTTTACTAATTCAAGTAACTCTTTATCATTTAATAAAAAACTATCTTCAACAAGTTCAGATAGAGAACCAAAACATGCAAATCCTGCATTTTTTGTACTAGCACCATCAGGAAAAACCCCTTTATCAAAAACTGCGATTTTAGAATTGGGGTGATTATTTAAAAACTCTAAAGCAGTAAACAATCCAACTATCCCACCTCCTACTACGATTAAATCATATTTTAAAAACTGTGTTTTTTCCCAGTAGCTAATCATGTTAAAAAATAAATAAAAATGTAATATTACTTTTAAAACTGATCATTAAAAAATATAGCATTTATCAATAATTTATTGGTTCCATACCAGAATGCTCTAAAGTTTGTATTATCAGTAATAGAAATAATTCTTCCTTTATTTACTTTATTTATTTTAAGTGGAACGGTTGATCTTAAACTATCTAGATTTTCCTTAGAAATATAACCGCTCATTAATGGTTTTTCTGAATATATAATTGGATTATCATAACTATTTTTTTCAGCTTCAATAAATATTGTGCTATTTCTAAAGAGAGAAATAGAATTATTTTTATAGCCAAAATTTATTGGATGAGTCCTGTCAATTTTGGCTTTAAAGATAGCTCCTCCAATAGCTTGGGCTCCGAAATAACTTCTTTTATTTTCAAAATTTATGTTTTTTGCTGTTCTGTTATTTTCCTTGAAATTATATTTTGCAAGACCTGTTTTTTCAACCCATTTTAATGAATTTTTATATGCTATAAGTGTTCCTCCATTCTCTATCCATTTTTTAATTTTAGAAGAGTTGTTATTATTTAAACCTTGGCTATTTGGCATAATAATAGTAGAGTACTTCTCAATTTCTATGTTTGATAAATTTCTAACATCAAGTTTGGTTACTTTGATGTTATATCTTGTGTCAAGCAGGTGCCAGATTTCACCTGCATCATATGAGCTAATGCCATCACCAACTAATAAAGCAATTTTTTGTTTGTTTATTCTTCTAAAATTATTACTTCCCAAATCAATTCCTTCACTGATTCCAGTATCTACTCCATGAATAACGACAGAGTTTTCTTTTGCAAGTTTATCGAGAAACTCATAAGTGCTTTCAATCTCCTTGTTAAAAACTGGAATTAATATGGTTCCATAATCAAAAACTTTGCCCTCTATTTTAAATCTTTTTAATGCAACTTTTGCAATCATATCATTATTTAAAATTTCATTTAAGATATTTGGGGTATGGTATTCATGCCATTCCATCAAATATGCGTAGTTTGTTTTTTTCGAAACTCNACCTATTTTTTCATTTAATGTTNTAGAACTTGCAATTTCTCCNGTATTGCTCATATCGANATTCATATCATAATCTAAGTTAAACGCTAGAGGTAAAGTCCATGCAGAAACATCATAAAATAGACTGTCTTTAAATTTTGTCCTTGANTCAAACATGGCATTAATTAGTCTTGACTTTTTTTGTTTTTTAGGNATAATGAAGGCATTNTCCTTTTTATAAAAAATNCCTTTATGATTTATATCCTGCTTTAAATGGTAAAACTCTATTTCATGTCTGTTTAAAATTTTNGCCAGATGAATAGTTCTAGCTCTATCTTTATTATCCCCAAAAATTATTGCCTTATTCTTTAATTTTGAAGATTCTTCTCTGGCATTTTTATAAAAACTATATTGGTATTTAAGAAGATCCTCTTTTAAATTTAGACCGGCTTTAAGAGTTGAAATAGCAGCNGTTAATTGGTTCTTAATTGTAAATGGAAATGTTAATATTCCATTTGCAGTTTCTTGAACATGTCCTCTTGAACTTGCTTGTTCAAATAATATCCCTACNCCTCCATTAATATCTGGAAAAGTAGATCCTTTGCCATAATAAAAGTCATCAAAACTTTCCTCAGAATAGTATAGTGACCCTATTTTGTTAAATTCTTTTATATGAAATTCAGCAATTTTTTTTGTTAATTCCTGATTTAATTGAGGAGTTAAAGGATGTGTTCTGGAAGGAATTCCTGGTTGAAANAAAAAAGTTGCATTTGAACCCATTTCATGATGGTCAGTAAGAATATTNGGCAGCCATTCATTATAGGATTTAATTCTTGCTTTTGATTCTGGCAGCTGAACTGGAAGCCAATCCCTGTTCATGTCAAACCAATAATGATTTGTTCTTCCACCTGGCCATACTTCACTATATTCTCTATCATTNGGATCAGGATTTAAATTNATGCTTTTATTTGTGTTTGCCCAATAAGCAAAACGTTGTAATCCATCTGGATTAAATGAAGGATCTAATAGAATTACAGTATTTTTTAATAAGNNATCAATAAAATTACTTTTAGAGGCGGCTAAATAATATGCGAGTAATAAACTAGCGTTTGAGCCACTAGGCTCATTTCCATGNATAGAAAATCCTTGATATANTATTANTGGTGANTCANTAAAATCATCATATTTGTTTCCATCAGAAATTNCTTTATGATCTTTTTTTATTTCATCAATCTTTTGATGNTTTTCTGGAGAGGTAATTGTNAGTAAAATTAATGGTCTGTCTTCATAAGTAAAACCTCTATTTTCAATTGTAATTCTCTCAGATGATTCTGCGAGTACTCTCATGTAATTTATAAGTTTATCATGAGTAATATGCCATTCTCCAACTTGATGACCAATAATAGTTTCGGGTGTTGGGATTGAATCATCAAAAATAATTTCTTGATGAGAAAAAAAATAATTTAAATCNACTATCTCATTTTGTGGAAATAGTTTTANGTAGCANCCAAAAAATAAAAATAATAAGTACCTCATGTTTTTTTAATTTAAGTAAGTAAATATTTCCTTAATGTAAAAAAAAGAGTTTAAACTTTAACCTTTTATTATCCTAAAATTTAATGTTAGTTAAAAGCTGTAAAGGGATAAAATAATTTTTCAGCCTTAGGACTTATAATAACTCAGTATTTATTTAGGTTTTAATTGATTTGAAATTATATGTATTCGGGATAATAATACTTCTAGTACTTATTAAAATTGGAGCAAGTAATAAAAACAAAAATGCTAATTTCTTCATAGCTTTACCATATATAATTTATTTATAAAACTATGAAAGAAAAGCTAACTATTAGCTTAGTTCAAATAAATTTAATCTGGGAAAACCCTAATTCGAATAGAAATGTAATTGAAAAATATATTATCGACCATCCTGCTAAGGTTGATTTATTTATTCTTCCAGAAATGTTTACTTCAGGCTTTACTATGTCTCCAAAAAGAGTGTCTGAGTCAATGCAAGGAGTAACCGTAAATTGGCTTAAAGAGCTTTCAAAAAAGAAAAATTCGGCTATTTGTGGATCTTTAGTAATTAAAGATAATGATTGTTTTTATAATAGGTTTCTTTTTGTTGATCCCGATGGTTTTATACAGTATTACGATAAACGTCATACTTTTAATATGGTTGGCGAAGGAGATTCATATTGTAGAGGAGCCAATAATGGATTAATTAAATTTAGAGAGTGGAAAATACTTTTAAGAGTATGTTATGACCTTCGTTTTCCTGTATGGTCAAGAAACACTCATAACTACGATTTGTTAATTTTTGTTGCTAACTGGCCTTCACCTAGAATTAATGCTTGGAATAATTTGTTAACTGCTCGAGCTATAGAAAACATTTCATATTGTGTAGGAGTAAACCGAATAGGATCCGACGAAAATCAAAATCATTATCCTGGAAATTCAATTGTAATAGATCCTATGGGAAATAGACTCCTGGATTTAGAAGAAAAAGCAGGTATCTGCTCCATTGAATTAGATAAAAGCAAATTGATTCAAACTAGATCTTTATTACCTTTTTTAGAAGATAGAGACAGTTTTATTTTAGAATAACAACTTAATTTATTTCTCAGTTTGTCCCCCATAGAACATAGGTTAATTTTAGCAAAAGTCGGGATGACAGGATTTGAACCTGCGACCCCACGCACCCCATGCGTGTGCGCTACCAGACTGCGCCACATCCCGGATAATTATTGAAAAAAGTGTCGGGGTGGCAGAATCTGAACCTACCTTTATTTCCTCTGTATTTAGAGGTATTGACCCCATTTTTTAACTCATTTTTACTCATTTTGGGTACTACTAGTACCCATATTTTTTAAAAATAGTTTTAAGACTTTGATTTTGAAATTAATAATACTGTTCCACAGAATGTATATTTTTTTCATGTTTTAATTTTAAATAAATTTAGTAAATTTTCAAAATTCACTAATTGTGTCGGGGTGGCAGGATTCGAACCTGCGACCTCCTGCTCCCAAAGCAGGC
>NZZH01000011.1 GCA_002702405.1 Flavobacteriaceae bacterium
TCTACTTCTTCCCTCCCCTGATTGATAACCATATTCTCCAAGAATCATAATTACTATTTCAGCTTCTTTAGCAGCTAATACAGCTTCATCAATGCCAATTCTATCAGTATTATTAATTGAAACTTCTTCATGAAAACCATCAGGAACTTTATTAATTAGTCTAACTCCTTGTTTGTAAATTAAATCATTCCTTTTATATCTTCGCATTGCTTCAACAACGGATATAGCCGAACCTTTTTCGGCTGCAATGCTCCAATTTCCCAGAGGGCTATTTTTATCAGCCGCAAGAGGACCGATTAATGCTATTTTTTGATCTTTTTTCTTTAAGGGAAGTAAATTATCTTCATTTTTTAAAAGGACAATTGATTTTTTAGCCATGTCTAATGCTCCATCTAATATTTCTTTGCTACCGATAATTCTTTTTTCACGATTAGAATCAATGTAACGATAGGGATCATCAAATAGACCCAAAAGGTATTTTGCTCGCAAGATTCTTCGAGCTGCATCATCAATATAATCGGTAGAGATTTTACCACTATTGACTAATCCTTCTAACTCTTCAATATAAATAGATGATTCCATATCCATATCAGATCCACCAAAAACAGCAAGTCTCCCAGCTTCTTTGCGATCAGATGCGAAGCCATGATCTATCATTTCTCTAATTGAACCCCAGTCAGAAACAACAAATCCTTTGAATTTCCATAATTCTTTTAAAATGTCTCGTTGTAAAAATTTATCTGCAGTAGATGGAATCCCATTTAAATCATTAAATGAATTCATGAATGTTCCAACTCCTGAATCAGCAGCAGCTTTAAACGGAGGAAGTACTACATTATATAATGTATTCAGAGATATTTCTGTTGTATTATAATCTCTTCCAGCTTCAACATAACCATATCCTGCAAAGTGTTTTGCGCATGCTAAAATGGTATTTGGGTCACTTAAATCAGTCCCCTGAAATCCTTGAACACGAGCTGAAGCAACCATACTAGCTAAAAAGGGATCTTCTCCTGCACCTTCCATCACTCTACCCCAACGAGAGTCTCTTGAAATATCAACCATTGGAGCAAAAGTCCAATTCAATCCAGCTGCACTGGCTTCTTTTGCAGCTAATCTTGCTGATCTTTCAATGGCTTTTATATCCCAACTGGCTGATTCTGCTAATGGTATAGGACTTTGGGTTTTATATCCGTGAATTACATCAAATCCAAAAAGAAGTGGTATGCCTAATCGAGATTCTTCAACTGCTATTCTTTGAACTTCTTTAACATTTTCAGTCCCTCTTACATTTAGCATGGATCCAACTAGACCTTTTTTTAATTGATCATATTTTTTTTTTGAATCTCCACTTATTGGTTGAGGACCTGTGAAATTCCAAAATCCATTATATTGATTCATTTGACCAATTTTTTCAGTTAGTGTCATTTGAGAGAGTAACTTTTCAACTTTTTCGTCAATATTTTGACTATAACTAACATTAGTTAAGAATATGAATAGAATTAATACTCTTTTTCTAAATAATTTTTCAACCATTTTATTCAATTTTTTATTTTATTCTGTCAAGGATTCTAATATAATAAAAAAGCCCTCTTTTGAGGGCTTTTATTGTAAGAAGAAAAAAATTAATTACCAGTTGACAAATCTGCTCTAAGCTGGTAATTGAATTGAGGACGTGCCCATTCAATCAATCTCTCATTATATTTCTGAAAATCATCCTCCCAAGAACCAGGACCAAACATTTCATTATACACTTCTTGTGTTTCGCCTTCTTTTGTTTCTCCTTGTGGATTCTTCATGTCATTATATGCTGTTACTATTCTTATTGTGTTAGCATTTCCTCCTGAATCTAATCTAAAAACTGCCCACTTTATATCAGGTCTAGTTTTTTTCAAAACAGTTGAATATCTTCCAAGATACCTCCAAAAATCCATGTTATTACCGTTTTTAATAACTCTGGTAAGGACTCTTAGGTATTTAGTAGGAGAAGGCTCATCAAAATTAATACTGAGGTTTTTAGCTCTCATCCATACATATGGACCCTCCCCTTGTTGAATATATTTATCGACATTGTTAATCCAATGATTTCCTTCTACTGATCGATCTTTAATAAACCAATCAATGTCTCTTCGTGGCATTACCCTCTCATACCTTCCGTTTTCGGATAATTCTCCAGTAGTAAGTACTGCTGTATAAACAGGATTATCTGCTTTGTTATATAATTTAGTTTTTTCTCTTACTGCATTCTCAAATTTGCTAGTCATTCCTTTTTTTGGAGTATACTGATAAGTCACCCAATATTCAGCATCTGGATTTGACTGAGCAATTGAAACTGATACAAATGAAAGAGAAAGAATTAATGATATTACTTTTTTCATTTTATTTTAATTTATGATTAATAACAACAAACATAAAAAAAAGCCTTGTTAAAAGGCTTTTTTTGTTTTATAAAGTATGACTAATACTTAAAATTTTCCAAGCGACCAACCTATCACAGCTCCTTGAATACATCCCATAATACCACTAACAGCTATATCAACTAAAGCAAATTCAAGAGTAACGATATTAAAAAGCCCCATCAATGTAAAATCAAAAAAGGAAAATACAAGAAGAGCAAACCAAATTCCAGCAATCGCACCAGATTTAAGATTATTTATGCCCATTTTATCAAATACAACTACGCTAAAAATCATAAAAAAAAGAGCTCCCAACGTCATATAGGAAAAGTCCGGAATTGGAGGAACTGCATCTGGAAATAGACCACTCAACACTATTTGATGTGGTGCATAGAAGAAATAACCTGGCACTGAGCTGACTACAATGCTAGCTATAAATGTTATCAAAACTGTAATTATAATTTTTTTCATTTTAATTTATAAGTTAGTTAAGACCATTAGGATTAATTTTCGCTTGATACAATTTCGTTTCATTTTCAAAAACACTTGTATCAAAGTAACAACTAGTCCCCATNATCTTATCATCATCCCATTGCCATGCNCANTAGAAAAAGATTTGATATTCATCGCCAGAAATTTTTGACTTTCCTGTCCATCTGGCCCACTGATTTGTAAAAACTTGACCGTTGTTATATATCATTGTTGTTACCCAAGGATCATTATGCTTTATATCATCAAATAAAACTGAATGAAAGTTATAGCCAGTGATAATTTCTTCTGTTGAATATTCTGCATCATTTACTCTATGTATACCATCTTCTGTGAAATATTCTTCAGCGACTTCAAATTTTCCGTTTACATACCCTTGAGCAAGTTTTTCAACTATGATGGTCTTTTCGTTTTCTTGATCAATTATACCAGATAAAGGAGCGTCATTTTTAAATGATTTCTCTTGACAAGAGCTAATAACTATTAGGGTTAGAATGAGTATTTTTTTCATCGTTNNNAAAATTAATTTTTACGAAATATANTGTTTTATTAATCAAATTATATTCTAGGATATTTTTTAACTGTTCTNTTCGANTCAATATCACCAGTATGTTTTGTGCTTAGTGGCTCAAAAAGCAAGAGCCATGTTTCTTCATCTGCAACTGGCCTATGTTCTACTCCTCTTGGAACAACTATCATCTCTCCTTCATTTACTTCAACAATTTTGTCACGAAATTCCATTCGAAGCTTTCCTTTAATTACATTAAAAAGCTCATCCTCGGCTTTATGATTATGCCAAACAAATTCTCCTTTGACTTTAGCAATAATTACTTGCTGATCATTTAATTCTGCAATTACTCGTGGTTTCCAGTAATCACTAAACGACTCATACTTTTCTCTTATATTAATTATCTTCATTTAAAATGTATTAAGCTTGAAATCTAATTTCAACGAATATATCATATTATTTTATACTCGCATTATTTATATTCATCTCTTGTAGGACTAAAAACATCAAGTATTTGACATGAGGTTTTGGAAATTCCAGAGTGCACTTGATTAGAAGGAATTACTATTACCGTACCTGGGCCACATATTGAAGTTTTACCATTTAAGGTAAACTCTAATTCNCCCTTAATTACATACATAATNTGTTCATTTACATGATGNTGATCAGGCAATTTNGATCCTTTTTTGATATCCCAAAGAATCCAACTCATTTTTTCTCCATGAATGATTTTTCCATAAAATCCAGGTAATATTTCTTTTGGTTTTAGATTATTTAAATTCATAACTAAATTTGTTTGTTAATTATTAAAAGTTGTTTAAATCTTATATTAAATTTGATCCCTAAATGAGATTATTTTCNATTTATTTTTTTTCACTGGCTCTTTCAATTAATATTATGGCTCAAAGTTATGAATCCCAACCATACAAAGTTTTAGAAAAAAAAGATAAAATAGAGATCAGATATTATCCTCGATCTGCAAAAGTAAAAACATCTTCTGAGTACGGAGGCAATAATAATTTCAGAAAGTTATTTAGATATATTTCCGGAAATAATACAGAGAATGAAAAAATCGCAATGACAACTCCAGTTTANATGTCTATTGATAAGAAAACTATGGAATTCGTTCTTCCAAATAAATANGTTAAAGATTCACTGATTTTACCCAAAGGCGATCAGGTTGAATCTTATTTTTCNGATCCAGTTCATATAGCTTCAATNCGATATAGTGGCTACAGTAATTATAAGACTGAACTTCAGCACACAAATACTTTATTAAAATCACTTAATGATTTAAATATTAAAACAAAAGGCATTCCATATGTTTTGGTTTATAATGGGCCATACAAGTTCTTTAATCGAAGAAACGAGATTCACATTGAAATTCAATACGAATAATTTTAAATCAGANTATGAGACAACCACTTTTATACATTTTATTTTCCTTTATAGCTTTTTCCATTTCTTATTTGATTGCTTTTTTAACTGAAATTAGTTTAGTTAAAAGTGCTGTTCTCTTTGCTTTTATTATTCAATGGGTATTATTTGTTCCAGCCTTTCTTTTTAAAACTGAAAAGTTTTATGATATTTCTGGAAGCTTTACATACATTTCTATTATTTCATATGTTTGTTATCAGAGTTATNTTCTCANAGGCTTTAATCTGGGNAATCTTATTTTAGTTTTNTTTATAGGATTTTGGGCAGTAAGNTTAGGNAGCTTTCTTTTTTTAAGAATTCATAAAGCTGGNGAAGACAAAAGATTNCGATTAATTAAGCGATCGCCTACTCAATTTTTTATGACATGGACTTTTCAAGGCATGTGGGTTTCACTTTGCTCCGCCTGTGCTTTAACTGCAATGGCAAGTGATCAAGGTCTGATAATTAATAATTGGTTTTATATAGGAAGTTTTTTATTTCTTTTTGGACTAGCNATAGAGATAATCGCTGATTATCAAAAAACCATTTTTAGAAAAGATGAAAAAAATAAAGATAACTTCATAAAAACAGGTCTTTGGGCTTTGTCAAGGCATCCGAACTATTTAGGAGAAATTATTTTATGGCTTGGTATTTCAGTAATATCTTTTTCATCATTATCTGATTGGCAATACATCACGTTAATCTCTCCAATTTTNACTTATCTTCTGCTAGTTCATNTAAGTGGTGTAAGAATTCTAGAATCAAATGGAAAGAAGAAATGGGGACATTTAAANANCTACAATGAATACATTGATAAAACTCCCATGCTTTTATTCAAATGGTAACAAACATTTTACTTGTTCTATTAATTCTTTGGGGTATACCAAGTACTTATTTTAGAAGTAAGTTTAGAAAAATTGTTTATCAAACAAATGATTGGAGGATTAACATAAAACCATTATTTAAAAAAGAAATAATGGGTCTTTTTCTTAATTTATATCCTGATAATAAGGAATACATAAGAGTAAGAAATTACTATAGAATTTATCTGTTAATTTATTTAGTTATATTCTTGGTTTATTATTTTTCTAAGTAACTGAAATAGCTTTTTCTAATCTTCTTGTCTCACTTTGTTCTCGACTATAAAGAGTAATAAAATTATAGTAACCCCAAAAGAAGGCCTAATGCCAGAAAAATAATAAGNCATGCAACCAAAANCCTTATNTATTTATATGTTATTTTTTTNAGAACTTTATGTCCTAAAAATGAGCCAATAACTCCAGAAGAAATTGAAAAAAAAGCTAANGANGAATAGNNAGAAAGATCAATATTTATAATGTTTAAGGAATAAACACTTAACCTTGTTAAATCAACAAAAGAAGAAATTACTACTGTTGTTCCAATNAAAACCTCTTTTTTTAATCCCATTTTGATAAGAAAAGCNCTTCTAAGAGCTCCTTGATTNCCACTTAAGCCTCCAAAAAAACCACTTAGAAAACCGCCTAAAGGAATAAGTGTTTTTGNAAATTTTAGTTTNGAAAAATATGGTATGAGGTCAAATGCAGCAAATGCGATCAATAATAACGATATAATAAATGTTGTTGTTGATATTTCTATTTTTTTATCATATAAAATATAACTGAAGAAAATATTATCTGAATCTAATTCAAATAACAGGTAGGAGCCTATAAATGAAGCTAAAATAGCAGGGATACCAAATTTTATAAGAATTACCTTGCTTGCTTTTTTACCAATCAAAAAAAGTTTAAAAATATTATTTGAAAAATGGACAACTCCTGTAAATGCTATTGCTATCTCAACAGGAAAGTAGATCATCATAAATGGCGTTAAGATAGTGCCTAAACCAAACCCAGAGAAAAAGGTCAAAATAGCTGCAAAAAAAGTGACTAATGAGATTATTAAAACATCCACTTCCTTTTATGTTTTTTTTAATTATTTTGTTTTACCTATAAAAACATTTACTCCTTTTTTCATTGGATTACCCGTAGTTCTTCTGAAACTAACTATTTGACCAGTATGGTATATTGCATCTGATATTTGACCATTTATAAGATTCCAAAGAGGGAAAACAGTTTTTATGTCATTAGTTTCAAAAATTATTTCATTATCCGATATTTCATCATATGATAAATCACTAAATCTATTTGCAGCTAGCTGAAGATGATTTAATGTCTCTCGTCGAATTGATTCAAAATTTTCAGGAGCATCTCTATAGGGCCTGTAATTTACTTTCTTTAAAGAGGTGTTATTTATTGTCTCTGCAAGACCGTAGATATGCTCCAATGTTTCAAATGAAGACATTGCTTTATTTGAAGGTCTATATTTTAAGTCTTTATCCGTGAGTCCTTCAGTTGCCCAATAATACCTATATCCAAGACCTTGAATCATTCTTTGAATTATGTTTCCAGATTTATAATTATCCGGATATTGTGGTATTGATTTAAAAGGGAGTTGATCTTGAGATTGCATATGACCAGAAATAATAATAAAAAATAGAAATAAGTTTAATGATATTTTATTCATAAATTTTTATTCCTAAAATTAACAATTGACAAATTTATAAATTTGACAAGCCTAATTTAATTAATGAAAGATTTTTTTCTCAATAATCCAACAAATAAGTTGCATCATGATAAAATTCACTTNATTCTTGATAATGATGATGCTTTAAACTACCATAATAAATTAGAGGAATATTCCAAAACACCAATTATTCAATTAAATGCGTTAGCAAAAAAAATAGGAGTAAATAAAATTTTCATTAAAGACGAATCCAAACGATTTAGACTGAATGCTTATAAGGTATTAGGAGCTTCTTATGCGATTTATAAGATTTTATCTATGAATTCTAAGGNATCAACATTTTGTACTGCAACAGATGGAAATCATGGAATGGCAGTTGCCTGGTCTTGCAATATGAATAATAAGGAATCTGTAATATATGTTCCAAAAGATACATCTGATCAAAGAATTCAAAACTTGACTGCTATAGCTTCAAGAGTTTATAAAACNGATCTTAATTATGAGGGAACATGTCAATTAGCAAAAACAACTAGTCAAAAAATGAATTGGCAACTTGTTCAGGATACATCTTGGAAAGGATATGAGGAGATTCCTGCTTACATAATGTCAGGTTATTTAACTCAATTTAAAGAATTAGAAGATGAAATTAATATCGCAAATGAACCTAAAGCTGATATAATTTTTTTTCAAACGGGAGTTGGAAGCTGGGCAGCTTCTGGCATTTGGTATTATTTAAATAAATACGGGGCTAAAAGACCAAAGATCATCCTAGTAGAGCCAAATGAATCCTCTGGAGTTTTTGAATCTTTTATTAATGATAAAAGAATGTCTCCAAAAGGAAATTTTAAAACAATTATGGCTGGATTGAATTGCGGAATTCCATCAAAAATTGCTTGGGAAATTATAAAAAATGGATGTGATGCATGTTTAAGGATATCCGATNAATATGCTAAGGAAGCCATGAGAAGTCTTTTTTATAGTCATAATGAAGACCCAAGAATTATTTCAGGAGAATCAGGCGCTGCCGGTCTAGCAGGACTTCTGAAATGCATAAANGATNAATCTTTAGATAGTTTAAGAAATCATATAGGNTTATCTTCAAACTCAAAAATACTAGTTTTCAATACTGAGGGTGATACAGATAAAGAAAGTTTTAAATCATTAATTAAAAACTAATTTCATTTATCTTTACATAAAAATATATTATGAGTTCAAAATTTTTTGGTAACCGACTCGATCCTAAAAAATCAAATAAAAACGTTGACAGAGGATCTAAAAAAATTCGATCAAACAAAGCAAAATCTCAAGGAATTAGAAAGCAAGGAAGAGGTAATTAATTTTTGTAGATAATGACTAGAATAATACTGTTGCTTAGTTTATTTCTCTTTTCCTGTAGTGAATCGACTCAAAAGAAATCCCCTAACATAACTGATGTAAAATCTGAATATGTTTTAAAAAACTATGTTGATGAGTCTGGGAATTCCACACCAAACAATTATATAGTTCATTCAACATATTTTAAGGGGAATTATTCAGACAGGATTGCTGCTGACCAGCCNGCTAGAGCTACTTTAAGTTTTGACAAGGAAAATGTTTGGTTTGAATTATTNAAAGGNANAAATAAATCNNCATTTNCAATTGAAGGTGAAAAGGAATTGCCGTTTCTTATTAGGGTTAAAGATTCTATTGGCAAACTGCATACGCTCAATGCAAGTATTTATCCAAAGGATTATTCAAATAGCAGGGTCGTTTTTCATTCATATAAAAATCATGATAAGAAGTTTAAGAAACTACTGCGAGAAAACAATGAGGTAATAGTTGTGTTCAGAGCGCAAGGCCCTATGACTGATTATGATTATGGGACAAGATTTATTTTTAAAATTCCAAGAGAAAATTTCAGTGATCTAATAGATCAGTTATAAATTCATTTCTAAAGTAAAAAACCCTCTTAAAAAGAGGGTTTTTATTTTTTATTTCATTTAAACCTATCGATACATTTTAGCGACATAAAATGAATAGTTTCTAACATTTTCTACTTCACCTCGTGTCTTGTAATATTCTTCCCATTCTTTNGTATATTTTTCATATTCCACTTTTTGAAGCATCAGATCATCCCANTNTTCNGCANTGACAANAACCCAGTGTGNAGCNCCATTATAACCTCCTATGTCATATGACCCGAAACCNACAGTTCTATCTCCGATAGCTTTTGAAAGTTGCTGAGTNACTTTATNATGNGCCTTTTTGAAACTTTCAGGATCACTGACTTTTATATCATAAATTTGGATATATCTATANTTTTCATCTGANCCAGGCTCTCCACCTTTCCANCTTATAANTCTNCCAGAAGNAGTATTNCCCCATTCTTTNATATAGTNGTTNGCTCTACTCCAAAAAAGCGAATTNTCAAATGGCTGAACATCNCCTTCAACCCTTCCTGAATTGCCAAGTTCTCCAAANAAAACTATTCGATGAGTGTTTAAATTACCCATCCATAATCTCTCAAGATTAACCCCGCCGGATTTAAATTTTGCGTCACCAAAATATTCATCAAAAAGCTCNACAAGAGGAGCTTGACCACCTCTTTCAGCAGTAATTTCAACTGCAGTGAAGGCTTGCGAGTAAGNATTTAAATTAAATAGTATTGATATTAATAAAATTATGTACTTTTTCATTTTATGTTTATTTATGATTAATAACTGTAAATATATATNTATCTATCTGCATTTTATNTTAAATTAATGATGTTTAAAAAATTTNCATGTCAAANANACTTGTAATAATAGGCCTAACTTTATTTTTAGCCGGTGGCTTTTTATGGGTTGCAGAATACCTAAACATTACATATAAAAACCCTTTGGATTTTTCATATAAGAGTGAAAATTTTAATTTTTATTTTCCACTTGGCACATGTATAATCATTAGTGTTTTTATCTCAGTGGTTTTTTATCTATTTAAAAGATAATAAGAAAATAGATGTTTAATTTTCAAACCCCTCTTTAAGAATCTTCTTAGCTCCCGATCCTTTAACGAATCTACCAGGAAAGACTCCTAGATGATTCCCGTTTTTAATAACATGTTCTCCATTAACAAAAACGTGCACTACTCCAGTTGCATATTGAAGGGGTTCATTGAATGTTGCATGGTCTTGAATCTTCTCGGGATCAAAAATTACTATGTCAGCAAAATACCCTTTTTTTAGTACCCCTCTATTTAAGATGCCTAGATTCTCAGCCGGAAAGCCACTTAACCTTCTAACAGCTTCTTCTAAAGTAATCAATCCTTCATCACGACTATACTTACCGATTACACGAGCAAAGCTTCCAAATGCTCTAGGGTGAGTTCTGAATTTTTTGGTGATATCAGAATATGAACCAGCATCTGAACAAAAAGAAACCCATGGGATTTGTATTTTTTTTCTAATATTCTCTTCAGACATACTAAAGTATATGCATTGAATTCTATTATCATCTTCAATAATCATATCTACAATTGCTTCTTCAGGGGTTTGATTTCTCATTTTTGCAGCTTCAGCAACTGTCTTTCCAAGATACTTTCTTGACATAGAGGCTTTATTAAATCCAACCATTAATATTCCCTCAGGAGGTTGTTGGTCAAGTTCTTTTCGAATATCTATAAATAATCTTTTCCTAATCTCGGGCTTTTTCATTCGATTAATCCATGCACGGTGCCCTCCTTCTTGAACCCATGTAGGGATAACGCCAGTTAAACCAGTCGAACTAGCTCTATAGGTATACATGTCTGCAGTTATTTTATACCCCTTTGCTCTAGCTCTCTCAACGCGATTTATCACACTGTCTAATAAATACCAATTTGCCTTTCTTGAAGCTTTTAGATGATATATTTCCGCTGGAATATTTGCATCTTTAGCTATTTTCATGAATTCATCTAAAGCGGCCATAATTTCATTATCCTCATTTCTCATATGGGAAATATAACGACCTTCATATTTTGCAGCTACTCTACAAAGAGCTGTAAGCTCCTCGGTATCAGCGTAATCACCTGGTGCATAAATAAGAGATGATCCAATTCCAATTGCGCCATCTTGCATAGCTTCCTCAACAATCTTCCCCATTTTTTTTAACTCTTCATCATTAGCTTTTTTATTTTTATATCCTATTACCTGAATTCTAACAGATGCTGCACCAAGATATGAAGCAATATTAGTGGAGACTCCTTTACTTTCTAATTTTTCCATTGCATCTTTAAATGAAATATAGGTGTTATTTGATTTACTTCCCCTTGGACCAGGAGAGGTACCTTCTCCAAAAACTTCAAGTGTCACTCCTTGAATTAAATCGCTTAATCCCCGTCCGTCATCTAATAGAGAGTTGTAACCCCAGCTTAACATATTAATAAATCCAGGGGCGATTGCCATCCCATTTACATCAATAATACTATCTGCTTCAATTTTTTTTGACGGTCCTACATAAACTATTTTATCTGATTCAATAGCAACAACTCCATCATAAGAGNTCTTCCCTGTTCCATCATAAATNACTCCATTTTTTATAAGTATATCACATTTTAAAATTTCTTCATTTTTACATGAAAAGANAGCTAGTANTANAGCTANAAATAATGAAACACTATTTTTATNTACATATTTATTCATAATAAATAAATTTAANAANTCTTCTTAAATAANAAGATATTTCTAAAATAAGTGTCTTAAAATTATTCTTATCTTAGATATGAATTTTTTTTTATGATAAGATATATCACTTTAACATTTTTACTGTTTTTTTTTAATTTTATTTTTTCTCAGAATTTTTCTAATCTAAGTAGTCCTAATAGCTTAGAATCTCTTCAAGGACAAATTNCNGGACTTACAATAACTCCCGGTTATTTAGGTGATTCTCCTAANGTTCTTATTAGAGGTTATAACACTTGGAATAATAATGGTCCTTTATATGTAATAGATGGACTTCAGACTCAAGACGCTAAAGTGTTTAATAGCATCAATTTTAGGAACATTCAGAGCGTATCTGTTCTTAAAGATGCTTCAGCTGCAATATATGGATCTAGGGGATCAAACGGAGTCATAATTGTNAAGACAAAGCGTGGAGGTAAAAATTATACTAATAATAAGTCAGTTCGTCATATTAAAAAGAAAAAAAAGAATAGAAATTTAAATTAAAACTATATAATTTATGGAAAATCAGTTAACAAAAAAGCCTAATGAAAATAAAGGAAACCCACCAAAAACATGGCTTGTTGAATCAATCCTTGTAACTCTCTTTTGTTGTTTGCCATTTGGAGTTGTTGCTATAGTAAATTCATCAAAAGTTGAATCTCATTTTTACGCAGGTAATATAGAAGCTTCAGAAAGAGCTTCAANAAATGCCAAGATATGGGTTATGTGGTCTTTTTTTCCGGCACTAGCATTTTGGGTTTTATATCTCCTTTTGATGGTTACAGGCGTAGTAGCAGCTCTTTCGATATAGAAAATCCGTGCAAACAATACTATTTAAAAGAGCACTTGTCTTCTTCGCACTAGTTTTTTTTGTTTTTTTATACAAATTTTACAGTCCAGTTGACTATTCTTTTTTCCCTAAATGTCCATTTCTTAGCCTTACCGGTTATAAATGCCCTGGATGCGGCTCTCAGCGAGCATTGCATTCTATATTAAATCTTGACTTACAGTCAGCTATTTCTCATAATATTTTAACTATTTCTTTTATTCCATACCTTTTTTTTGGCATCATNATTGAAAAAATGAATACTCAGTCAAATAAAGTTCTCTTCATTAAAAAGCTGTTTTTTGGGCAAAAAGCTATTTACACTGTACTTTTTATTATCGTATCTTTTTGGCTATTAAGAAATATATTATGTTTGAATTGCTAAAAATGAACTTATCAAAATTAAATCAACTCTGCACTACTATTTTTTCCCATATTAAGTTCTCATTTATTAGTTTATTTGTTTTCTTTTTGTTTATCAGTATATCATCTTGTAATGAATTTTTCTTTTCTGATGGACATAGCAATGATAAAATCGAAACACTTATGAGAACCTATGTTAAAGCCTGGAGTGATGGTGATGTAAATAAAATAACCGATCATATTTACGAAGCTCCTCTTACAATTCGTTATCAAGATTCTGTTATTGTTTTAGGAAATAAAGAAAGAATAAGGTTTTTTTTAAACCAGACATTTGAAAATTTACAAAAAAGTAATTATGGATATTCTGTAATTAATAATTGGGAATCTAAAACCATTGATAAAGATATTGTTTCTTTTAAGATGAACTATACTCGTTTTTTAGAAGATGGATCCATAATGGGAGATGCAGATAGAGAAACATCTTATGTTTTAAAAAAAAATATTAATGGAGATTACAGAATTAAATCCTTAATCCCTAAAACACCAATTGAATAAATCATAATGAATATTTGAAGTCTAATTATCCTAGAATTACAATCAATTAAAGTTTTAAAGTCAGAAATTAAGATGTTTAGAGATAGTCATGATTGAAATTTTAGTTTTATTTGTAATTATTTAGTTTAATGAGAAGTAATCTAGATTTATTGAGAGATTCGGTTGATATGTTATCAGGAAAATGGGCTGATGTTATTCCAACGTTTTTCTTTTATGGCATTCTTACCCAAGTTTTCAGTGAATTTTTAAAACTTTATTTAGGATATGGCCCCTTTCAAGGCGTAATATTTGATATAGCATACTTTGCCTTAACTGCTCCAATGTCTGTTGGAATTATCATTTATTCTCTTGCAGTAATAAACAAAAAAGATTTTTCATTTAATCTTTTATTTAAGCCATATGATGACTATTTAAAAACGATTGGACTAATTTTTGTTCTTTCCATAATTATTATTGGTGGTTTTGCATTATTTATTATACCAGGAATTATTTTGTCTCTAATTTTTTCAATGTCGTTATATATCTTTGCTGAAGAGCCACAAATTACAATAGGTGAGGCTTTGCAAAAGAGTAGTGAATTAACCAAAGGATATAGAACTAAACTTTTTCTTTTAGGGTTAATATACGCTGGTTTAGTGATTCTTTCTTTATTTACTCTTTTTATTGGTCTAATATGGTTAATCCCTTTATTTGGTATAACCTCTGCTAACTTTTATAATGATTTAAAATCAACTCAAAGGCTAAAAAAAATATCTTAAATTTACTTCCAATTAATCATTAATTCTTGTTCTAACAAATGATTCTAGTAACTGGTGGACTCGGATATATTGGTTCGCACACAGTTGTCGAGCTACTAGAAAATGATTTTGAAGTTCTAATTGTAGATGATTTATCAAATTCATCTATGTCTGTTTTAGATGGCATAAACTCAATTGTTAAAAAAAATATTCTTTTTGAACAAATTAATCTTTGTAACAAAAAAGATCTATCNCTTATCTTTCAAAAATACCCTAATATAAATGGAGTAATTCATTTTGCTGCTCATAAATCAGTAAGAGAAAGTATTAGNAAACCNATTGATTANTATTATAATAATCTTACATCCATTTTAAATNTTTTGGNAGAAATTATGATTAAANCTGAATTCTGCCCATTAATATTTAGTTCTTCATGTACAGTTTATGGTCGAGCTAATNCATTTCCTATTAGTGAGGATGAACCAATNAAGCTNCCTGANTCNCCCTACGGAAANACTAAGAAGGTTGCAGAAGAGATTTTGNANGATGTATCNTTNACAAATAAGAATTTTAANGTGATATCACTTNGATATTTTAATCCTATTGGAGCTCATTCTAGTTTGAAGATAGGTGAACTGCCACTAGGTGAGCCTCAAAATTTAATTCCAATTATTACTAAAACAGGTATTGGATCAATCGAAAAACTAATTGTCAACGGTTCTGATTATAATACCCCAGATGGATCATGTATTCGAGATTATATTCACATAACTGATCTTTCAAAGGCACATGTGATTGCTCTAAAAAAACTTCTATCAAAAGATTCTTCAAAATCCTTTGAAGTTTATAACTTGGGAACCGGAAAAGGAACATCTGTTTTTGAAATTATAAAACTTTTTGAATCAGTTAGTGGTTTAAAGTTGAATTATGAAATTGGATCTAGACGAGAGGGAGATGTTCCNATTTCTTATGCTAATCCAGCNAAGGCNGAAAGAGAGTTAGGATGGAAAGCTAATTTATCCTTAAAAGAGGGTTTAAGCTCAGCATGGGATTGGGAAAAAAGAATTNATAATTTATAATTAATATTGNAGATATGAATAGCGGATTTGAATTATTAGATTATATCATCTTTGCAACATATGCATTNGTTATACTTACNATTGGACTTTGGGTTTCAAGAGATAAAAAAGGAAAAGAAAAAAGTGCTGAAGATTATTTTTTAGCAGGTAAATCATTGCCATGGTGGGCCATTGGCGCCTCATTAATAGCAGCAAACATATCTGCTGAACAGGTTATCGGGATGACTGGTTCAGGATTTGTTGTAGGTCTTGCAATTGCATCATATGAATGGATGGCTGCAATTACTCTTATTATAGTTGGTAAATATTTTTTGCCAATTTTTATAGAGAAAAAAATATATACTATTCCCGAGTTTGTTGAAAAGCGTTTTTCAACTGAATTAAAAACAATACTGGCTGTTTTTTGGATTGGATTATACATTTTTGTTAATCTAGCATCAGTACTTTACCTAGGAGGTCTAGCTTTAGAGACTATTCTAGATGTTGACATGAAATATGCAGTACTTGGTCTTGGCCTATTTGCTGCAGCTTATTCTCTTTATGGAGGACTTTCTGCAGTCGCATGGACAGATATTATCCAAGTTTTTTTCTTGATACTTGGAGGAATTGTCACTACATATTTAGCTCTCGACACTGTGTCAGGAGGACAAGGAGCAATAGAGGGATTTAAGACGATTTACAATGCTGTTCCTGAAAAGTTTGATATGATTTTAGACAAGTCAAATCCTGAATACAACAACCTTCCTGGATTAGGAGTTTTAATAGGCGGTATGTGGGTAGCAAATATTTATTATTGGGGTTTTAACCAATACATTATTCAGAGAACATTAGCTGCCAAATCTCTTAAAGAATCTCAAAAAGGAATATTATTTGCTGCTGGTTTAAAAATGATTATGCCTTTGATAATTGTTATTCCAGGAATAGCTGCATATGTAATTGTTAANGANCCNCAAATTTTATCCTCNCTTGGAGATTCNGCTTTNGCAAATATACCTGGTGAAGGNGCTAACGATAAATCCTATCCTTGGCTTATGCAATTTTTACCAACTGGNCTTAAAGGNATAGCNGTTGCTGCTTTAGCAGCTGCAATTGTTTCCTCTCTTGCNTCGATGCTNAATTCNACAGGCACAATATTTACTATGGATATATACAGGCAAACATTCAATAAAAACGCTAGTGAAAAACAAATGGTAACAACAGGTAGAATATCNGCTNCAATAGCTNTAATTATTGCCNTAATAATGGCTCCTCTATTAGGAGATATACCTCAGGCATTTCAATATATACAAGAATATACTGGAATCGTAAGTCCTGGTATTTTAGCCATATTTTTGTTGGGTTTATTTTGGAAAAAAACTACTAATCNAGGAGCAATATGGGGAGCACTATCATCTATTCCAATAGCTNTGTATTTAAAGGTTGGATCAAAAGGATGGTTTAAGGGGACTTNNTTTGANAGTTTCTTTCCAGAAATGCCATTTTTAGATCAAATGCTCTATACTTCTCTTTTGACTATGCTTATAATAGGTGTTGTAAGTAGATCTCAAAACAAAGGTTCTGATGATTCAAAAGGAATTGAGTTAAAGAAAGGAGTATTTAATACTAGCAAAACATTTAACATAGGGTCATTTGCTGTGATGATTCTTTTGACAGCTATCTACGCATTTTTCTGGTAAATTTATTTAATGATTAAATATTTTTTTTGTTTTCAATTTTACTTATTTAATTGTTAGAATAAAGATGATTGTCTAAAAATTTAAGATAAAAAGGAAATTAATGGATTATACTATTTTTATTTTACTTCGAGAATGAAGGGATTAGATGGAAGCGTTGAAGATGGATACTATTCTACAACTCCTTCTTAAAATTGATGGGCTTCAGGAAAAGTATCTAAGAAATTTATGATTCTTTTGATATAGGCGACGAATATTGTTATTAATTTTAACTATGATAAAATTAACGTATAAATGTAAAATCCTGACTAAATTTAAAAGATGAATGATAAAAGAAGAAAATTTTTAACACAAGCATGTCCTAATATTGTTTTCGCACTATTTGGTCTCTCCTACCTTGAAGCTTGCTCTTCTGCTAAAGACGATGATCAAAATATCCAGGTTGACAGCAATAACAATACCTCTTCTGGTGAATCTTCTGGAATAACGACACAGGGCAATAACGTTAATATTGATCTTTCTAACGGAAATTTTACATCACTTGAGAGTATCGGTGGAAACATTAATGTTATATCAGTTGGTCTTTTACTTCTTAGAACAGGNGAAAACCAAGTATTAGCTTTTGATAATTGTTGTCCCCATCAGGGNAGTAGACAATCTTGGTCTTTTTCAGAGAATAAATGGACCTGCGCTTCTCATGGAAACTCCTATGGTATAGATGGCGAGGATGTTGTAAGTTGTGATTCAAATTCTAGAAGTGGTGGATTAAAGAGCTACCCAACAAGTATTGATGGAAATCTTTTAACTATTAATAAAGGTTAATGAAAACCTTATCGAATTATTTACTTGTATTTGTTTTCTCTATTCAAATTATTCATTCTCAGGATAGTGAACTTCTATTTGATTCATTAAGATCTGACACTAACGCTGAGATTAATCTTCTTCCAGAAAGAATTTTTTTCAGCCAAAAAGTTTTATGGGGAAAAAAAGGGTTATTTCGCTTGACAGGAATTTCTAAACTTTCAGCTGAGGGTCGACAAAAAGAAATTAAACTTAGAAGATTCATGTTGAAATCTCATCAAGTAATTGGTTATGCAACATTTGCTGGAATGATAGCCCAAGGAGTGATTGGAGGAAGATTATACAATGGAGAATACAGTCTTTATAATACACATAAAAATCTAGGAAACGCTGTTACAGCTTCCTATTTTACTGGAGCTGCATTGTCACTTTTCGCTCCTCCTCCATTAGTAAATAAAAAAGTTAAGGGATTAAATTCAATAAAAGCTCATAAAATATTAGCTAGTTTGCATTTTCCAGCAATGGTAACTACTAAAGTATTATCAGATAAAGATGCTGATGCACATAAAATTGCAGCTTATACTGCTGTTATAAGTTATGCTACCGCTATAATTGTTTTTAAATTTTGATGAAAAAATTCTTAGTTCTTTTTGTCGCACTTCACTATAACTTAGTTTTAGGTCAATCAAATTCTACTGATGAGACGTGGGCTATAAATAAAAACTCATCTGAAATTCTTTATCTAGGAAAACATTTCCTTCATGATTGGTCAGGTAAGAATAATAACATTAAAGGTTTATTATTAATTAATAAAGCTTCAAATGAGATCAATAAAATTGCTGTTTTATTACATGTAAAAGATTTTGATAGTGGTAATTCAAATAGAGACTCCCACTCACTTGAAGTTTTAAATGCTCTGAAATTTCCTGAAATTCGTTTTTACAGTGAAAATATTATTAGTGATAATGAATCAATCACTTTTAAAGGAAATTTAGAATTTCATGGAAAAACCATTAGCAAGGATATCATAGCTGTGGTTAATAGCAAGAATAATAAAATTCAATTAGAAGGTAATTTCAAAATTTCCCTAAATGAGTTTGGGATAAAGGCGCCTTCCTTTATGCTATCTGAAATGCAGGACTTAATTGATTTATCTTTCGCTCTAGAGTTTATTAGGTAAATTAACGTCTAGAATTTAGTTTTGCCAAAAGACGCAGAATTTCTAGATATAACCATATTAAGGTAACAAGAAGTCCAAAAGCCCCATACCATTCCATATACTTGGGAGCTCCTTTCTCAGAACCTTCTTCAATAAAATCAAAATCTAATACTAAATTCAATGATGCGATTATGATAACAAAAACGCTAAACCCTATACTCATTAGTGAAGAATTATTTGGATCCATTATGCTCATACCTGATCCAAAAAAACCCATTATGAAGCTAATCAGATAAATCAGAAATATTCCTCCTGTAGCGGCAACAACCCCTAATTTAAAATTTTCTGTTGGCTTGATTAAACCTGATTTGTAGGCCATAAGTAAAGACAGCAAGATGCCAACAGTTAAAAAAATAGCATTTGTAACTATGCCTTCATACATGCTATTATACAAAAATGAAATACCACCTAATAAAACTCCCTCAACTGCAGCATAAATTGGGACGGTAATTGGAGACCATTCTTTTTTAAAAACTGTTACAAGTGCAATGATGAAACCTAAAATGGCACATCCAATAATTAGTCCAGTGCTTATCGAATTAAATGATAAATATCCACAGCCTACTAATATGAATAGAGATATAGCAGTTTTATTTACAGTTCCATCAATTGTCATGGTATTACCAGACAAGGTGTTGGATTTAAAAGTACTTTTTGATAAAACTGGATTTCCTGATCTTAGTGATAAATGTCTGTTCATTTGCATATTTTTTTCAAAATTATGNAAACCTTATAAAATTTCATAGAAACTTCTANTAATTTGACACAAAAAAGAAGTATACCAAAAGAATTAATATGAACAAAATTCTTGAAATNTGTATNNCCTTATCTGACATGTTTGGNAANAGTTTTTTTCCAAAAATTCGCCAAATTGCATAGACGACTATAATTCCTATAACGACAATATCTGTTCTCATTTTTATAATGATAATAAAAGCCATATAAAACTAATATAATATTTGTTTAATTAGTGATTATAAAGTTTAAAATGTATCTATATTTGGANAATATTNTAAAATGCCAAGAGTCATTCTATTTCNTTGCTTGTTAATTTGTCTAACAAGTTGTATAAAAGTAGATGAATCAGATTTAATCGATGTTTTACAACGAATCTGTATAGATGAAGATAAAATTGATGAGCAAGCAGTCTGTATTGAAATTTACCAACCAGTCTGCGGATGTAACGCNAAGACTTATAGCAATACTTGCTATGCCAAAAGAGCAGGACTTATTTCATGGAAAGATGGAGAATGTATATAATTGATTTTAAATGAAATTTAACTTATTAATAATATTAATTTTTGGAATCTCTTTTTCATCGATTTCACAGATTGACCCTAATGATATTGAGATAGTCAGAGACTCCTTCGGTGTTCCTCATATTTATGCTAAAACTGATGCTCAAGTAGCATATGGATTAGCATGGGCACATGCAGAAGATGACTTTGAAACAATTCAATACGCATACTTAGCTGGTAATGGTTTACTAGGGCACTATCTTGGAAAAGATGGAATTGGCGCTGATTTTTTAGCGAGTTTTATTGGAAGTGAAGAATTATATAAAAAGAAATTTAATACTGATATAAGCCCAGAGTATTTAAAAGTTTTGGAGGGATATTCTGCTGGTCTTAATAGTTACGCAAAACACAATCCTGATGAAGTTTTATCTTCAAAGTTATTTCCAGTCACGCCTAAAAAAATGATGAAATATGGTCAATTACAACTGTTTATGTCATCAAGAGGAGACTATTGGGTTAGCCGTATTTTAAATAACAATTTAGATTTTGATCCAATCAATCAAACTCCAATAGGCTCAAATACTTTTGCTTTTAATAGCCAAAAAACAACTGATGGAAATACATACCTAGCAATTAACACTCATCAGCCTCTTGATGGTCCAGTTTCATGGTATGAAGCCCACCTTTGTAGCGAAGAGGGAACCAATATATTAGGAGCCCTATTTGCTGGAAGCCCTAGTATTTTAATTGGAGTAAACGAACATCTGGGTTGGGCACATACAGTAAATTTACCTGATAAGACAGATGTTTTTGTTTTGGAAATGCATCCTAATAAAAAATTAAAATATCGAGTTGATGATCAGTATCTTGATTTGGAAGTACACAAAGCTAAATTGACATTGAAGATNTTAGGAATTTCAATAGGAATCAAAAAGAAGTATTATAAAAGTATTTATGGCCCAACATTGAAAACAGATCAAGGGTTTTTTTCTATTCGAACACCTGCTCTATTTGAAATAAGAGCTCTTGAACAATGGTGGAGAATGAACAAAGCCAAGAATTTTTCAGAGTTTTACNACATTCTTAAAATGAAAGCGCTTCCAGGATATAATATTGGATATGCAGATAAAAATGACACGATTTTTTATATTTCAAATGGCTTGATTCCTAAAAGAGCAGCAGGATATAATTGGAAAGGTGTTGTTCAAGGAAACACAATGGANAATTTATGGGAAGAGACCTATGACATCGAGGATTTNCCTCAGGTAATACAACCAAAATCAGGTTATTTTTACAATGCAAATCATACTCCTTTTAAATCTACTGATTCNCTTGAAAATCCCTCCGTCAGATAATTTTTCTAAGGACATGGGTTTTGAAGAATATGATAATAATAGATCAACGAGATTAAAACAACTTATNGATNGTTATGATTTGATAAGTTATTCTGATTTTAAGCGAATTAAGTATGATACTAAATTTCCAGAAAAATTNAATTATTCTTTTATGAATATTGACNCACTGTTTTTAATTGACCCAGATAAATATCCTAATCTAAAACCAATAATTAAAGAAATACAAGAATGGGATAGAGACACTCATGCAAACTCATATGGAGCAGGTGCTTATGGTATTTTGTATTCCTATTTAAGAAAATACTATAATAAATTACCTCAACCTAAAATATTTACCCAAGAGTACCTTATTGAAGGACTTAAAGAAACAAAAAATCATATGCTAAAGTATTTTGGAAAAACAAGGGTAATGCTTGGTGAATATCAAAAACTGGTTAGAGGAGATAAAGAATTACCTTCTTTTGGTTTATCTGATGTGATTACTGCCATGACTTCAAGAAAGTATAAGGAAGGAAAAGTTAGGGTTGTGAGCGGTGAATCTTATATAGAATTAGTAAAGTTTACAGATTCAGGTCCAGAAATAGAATCTATAATTTCTTATGGAAGTTCTGATAAAAAAGATTCTGAACATTATTCAGATCAAATGGAATTATACCTTTCATTTAAAACTAAAAAAATGACACTGGAAAAGGATAAAGTTTATGAAAATGCTAAAGATATTTACTCGCCTAAATAAACTATAACTTAATTGCTTTTTTATAAATACTTACATACTTGGGAAGTATTTTTTTAATATCAAAGCTTCTTGCCCTTTTAAAGGCATTCTCTTTAAATTCTGCATGTTTATTTTGATCTGATAAAATTTCAAAGCTTCTTTTTACCATGGCATTAATATCACCTACAGGACAAAGAAAACCTGAAACGCTATTCTCAACTACCTCAGAAAGACCACCAGCATCACTACAAACTACTGGGACTTTGTGAACCATTGCTTCTAGTGCTGCAAGACCAAAGCTTTCTTGTTCAGATGGAAGTAAAAACAAGTCAGTAAAGCATAGAATTTTATCTATTTCATTGCTATTTCCAAGAAAAACAACATTTTTATTTATTTTATGTTTATTTACATATTTAAGAGCTTTCTCTTTATCTGGACCATCNCCTATCATTATCAANCTAACATTTAATTTATGNCTTAGTTTATTAAAAATTTTCAATACATCCATCACACGCTTTAAGGGTCTAAAATTNCTAATGTGCGTGATTATTATTTCATCNTTTTTTGCAATAAAACTCCTTTCACAAGGTTCNNTTANATNTTCGTATTTNNTAAAATCTATAAAATTTGGAATAACAGATATNTCTTTGTNTATGTCAAAAAGTTTANAAGTNTCATTTTTTAAACTCTCAGATACAGTTGTTATATAGTCTGAATTGTTTATGCTGAAATTCACAGACTGTTTATAAACGGGAAGATTTCCTACAAGAGTTATATCTGTTCCGTGTAGAGTTGTTATTATTGGAATTTTAACACCCACGTCTTCTAACATTTTTTGCGCCATATATGCTGCATATGCATGAGGAATCGCATAGTGAACATGCATTANTTCTATTTCAAACTTCTTAACTACTTCAACCAATTTATTTGATAANGCTAATTCATATGGTTCATATTTAAAGAGATCATATTTTGGAATAACNACTTCATGAAAATTGACAAGAGGATTTATNTTTTCTAATCTAACTGGTTGNTTATANGTNATAAAATGTATTTCATTTTTTTCTTTAGATAATGAAANACCAAGTTCAGTGGCAATTACTCCACTTCCTCCAAACGTTGGATAACAAACTATTGCAATTTTCATTTTAATATATTATTGAATCATATATTATTTCTTGAATCCTGGTTCTAATATCATGGTCTCCAAGCAAATTATTACTCATTGTAGGATACGTTCTATTTGATAAGAAAACATAAACTATTTCTTTTTCTGGATCTGCCCATGCATATGTTCCNGTAAAACCCATATGACCAAAGCTTTTAGCTGATACACANCCACAAGTTGANCCTCTACCCTCAAGTTGAGGTTTATCAAATCCNACACCTCTTCTGTTCCCTTTATCACAATAGTAGCAATAATTAAATAAGTCGAATGTTTTTTCATCAAATAAGATTTTACCATCATATTTNCCTTTTTTTAAAAACATTTGCATAATTACTCCTACTTCAGACGCNTTAGAGAATAAACCGGCATGACCACCGATTCCACTTTGCATTGCAGCACCCATATCATGTACATATCCTCTTANTTCGNCNTGTCTAAAATANGTATCNAATTCAGAGGGAACTATTTCTTCANCAGGAATTTTTTTAGCAGGATTATACATTGTCCTCTTAAGCCCTAAGGGCTTGTATATTCGATCATTAACCAGTTCTTGAAGTGACTTGTCATATTTNTTATCAAAATATTTTTTCATAATAAAAAAGGCTAAATCAGAATATCTATACTCTAATGTATCAAGAAGAGGACTTTTCTTAATTATCTTATCGATTNTTTTAATATAATTTGATTTTAAATAGAGATTTTTAGCAACAGAAATTGAAAATTTATTGCTTGAAGATTTTCTNTAATACTTTTTTTTGGGGAAAGTAGTNTTCCCTAAGGTCTCCTTATAAAATGGAATCCAAGGAACTAAACGTGCATAATGAGATAATATTTCTTTGACTGTAATATTTGATTTATTAGAATTTTTATATTCCTGAATTANTCTNCCTAGAGTGTCTTCAATATTAAGCTTCCCNTTATCGACTTCAGTTATTACAACNGGTAANGCAGCTAATATTTTAGTTAATGAAGCTAAGTCATATATGTGTTCATTTTCAACTTTCACTATCTTTTTATAAGTATGGTGACCAAAACTCTTATTATAAATAACTTTTCCTTTCCTTGAAACGAAAATTTGTAGTCCCGGAGTCATAAGAGAATCAATAGCAATATTTGCTAGGCGATCAATTTCTTTAAGTTTATTAGGGTCAAACCCTAATAATGNTGAAGATNNAGGGTGTAATTTATTAACGGCCTCTAGGGAAATTCCATCGCCAACTTTGAATTTTGATGAAGNAGAGACAGGTAATTTTCCTTCATATGAATCTAATCCAAAAATTTTGTCAGCACTAATNGTTTGACATATAGGATTGTTTTGATAACTAACAACTAAAGCTCTGATTTCNGTAACTTTTTCAAGATCCTTTAATGCATATGGCTTGACAAAAATATTTAGAATAACTTTTTTATACTTTGAAATTGATTTAATTAAATTTATATCTGATTCAAAAAATTTCTCTGATCTATATGGGTTATCATCTTTACGATGAAAACTAATTATCACTTCATCTATTTCTTTTAATTCATTTTCTATGTCATCTCTTGAGAGTTTTGAGCTTATACTTTTAATAGCGCCATATTTTTTAATTCTTTCTAAAAAAAAGGATCCATCATCATCACCTAATTGAATGTGAGCATATTTCTTATTGATGTCAAGTGGTAATAAATTATTATCATTTTTAAGAAGAGTAATACTTTTTTTAAATGCTTCGTTTACTAATAAAGTATCAAGATTTGTGTTTAATTTTTCAAAGAGATTCTTATTAGCTATGGTTTTTTTATCCGAAAGTCCTGCTTTATACTTAGCCATTAAGATCTTTTTGACAGACTCTTCTAGTCTAGATTCTGAAATTTTATTATTTCTATATGCAGCTTTAATTTTCTTTATTCCAACTGCTACATTATTAGAAACTAATATGATGTCATTTCCAGCTTGAAAGGCAGATAAGTCAACATTTTTAAATTTTTTATTATCTAGAACACCTTTCATGTTCATTGCATCTGAAAAAATTAAACCTTTAAAGCCAATTTCTTCCTTTAAAAGTTTTGTCACTACTTCATATGAAAGGGAAGTAGGAACTTTATCACTTCCTGTTAGCTCTGGGACATTTAGATGGGCAATCATGATTGAAGAAAGACCATTTTTAATTAATTTTTTATATGGATAGATTTCAATTTCATTTATTCGCTTCTCATCAAAACTAACAAGAGGAAGTTCTTTATGTGAATCCTGATAAGTGTCTCCATGTCCAGGAAAATGTTTTCCAGAAGTTAAAATTCCTTCTTCATGAAGACCCTCCATTAATGCAGATGCTTTTGAAGTAACATTATACCTGTCTTGACCAAAAGATCTATTTCCAATTATTGGATTATCTGGATTTGTATTTAAATCTAATACAGGAGAAAAACTAATATTTATTCCTAAAAGTTTTTTTTGCTCACCCATTCTTTTACCAATCTTTTTTATGATATTATTATCATTAATTGCCCCAAGGGTCATGCTCCAGGGGAATTTAATTACTGAATCTAATCTCATTGCAACTCCCCATTCAGCATCCATTCCTATTAAAAGAGGGGTAGCTGATTTGCTTTGAAATTCATTCAACCATTTGGCATGTTTACTAGGGTTCCCAAGGGAAAAAATTAATCCACCAATATGATATTTTTTAATCAGCTTTAAAATTTCATTTTTATGTGATTCATCATACTTGGAAAATACTATTGGCATAAATAGTTGGCCTATTCTTTCATCAAGACTTAAGTTATTATATACACTATCAGTCCATTTCTTTTGTTTTTCATAATCTTGACTCCATAGTGGATTTTGCTCTTGAGAAAAAGAACATATAACAAAGGTGAAACATAAAATAGTTGTAAAAATCTTCATTCTTTAATTTACTAAAAATCGTTTTAGCCAGGTCTTNGAAGCAGAGGTTTCCCAAATATTNANATAATCTTTTTTACTCTCTATTAAGTTATTAAAAACGATTGTATTTGGATGTAAATTNCCAGCAATTACCTCATCTTTAAGATTTTTCAGGTTTATTTTTTTAATATTATCTCCATCTTTGAATGCAATAATTTCACGATTCAATAGTGATATATTAAAATTTTCTTCAATATCTTTTATGAATCGGATTGAATCATCAATTGAGCAGCCACTTAAATTAGTATTTTCCTGACTTGCACATATAATAATAAAGTGATTATATGGTAAAAGTATGGAGCCTTCAACTTTTATCCCATGAGAAGTCCAATTATTAAGAAAATCAAGCGAATGTTTCTTTATTTCATTAACTTCATTATTAGATAACTCACGATTAGTTGTATATATCCATACTTTGGAATTTTCTGGTAATTTTGAAAAACAAACCTCCATTTTTTAAAATTCTTCAGCTTTTGCGACTAATTGAGCAATATCTAGAACNAAAGTTCCCTTGCTTTTATCTAATTCTTTAACACCATCAGACATCATAATGTTGCAAAAAGGACATGCAACAGCAATGATATTACTTCCCGTCTCCAAAGCCTCTTCAGTTCTTAAAATATTGACATCTTTATCTCCTTTTTCAGGTTCTTTGAACATTTGAGCTCCACCTGCCCCACAACACAATCCATTTGATTTTGCATTTTTCATTTCTACTAAATCAATATCCAACTCCTTAATTATATCTCTTGGCGCTTCATATATCTTATTTGCCCTGCCTAAATAACAAGAATCGTGATATGTGATTTTTTTTCCCTTGAAACTACCTCCACTAATCTTAATTCTATTTTCCCTTAAGAGAGTGTTTATAAATTCTGAATGATGCATTACTTCATATGAACCTCCCAGACTTGGATATTCATTTTTAAGAGTATTAAAACAATGAGGACACGTGGTTACTATTTTTTTTACATTGTAGCTATTTAAAAGCTCAATATTACTTATTGCTTGCATTTGATAAATAAATTCATTCCCTGATCTTTTTGCTGGATCTCCAGAACAACTTTCTTCATTGCCTAAAACCGCATAACTAACATTTGCATTGTTGAGGATTTTAACGAATGATTTAGTGACTTTTTTAGCTCTATCATCAAAACTCCCTGCACAACCAACCCAAAAAATGACTTCAGGTTCTATGCCTTTTAATTTAAGTTCAGATAGGATGGGTATTTCCATTAATTAAAATTTATTTTTCACCATCATCAAAGACTTGAATTTTTACTTCCTTTTCAATAAGATCAGTAAATTTACCATTATATCGTGTAGCCTTTACTAAATGATTATCTATCCAGTGATAATTTCCTCCTCTCGGCTTACCCATTAATAAACTCTGATATTTAAATCCGCTATCTTTCAGCCACTTTTCAGTAATCTCTCGATGTGATTCTAGTCTTGCAGTGAAAAAACATATAATGTGGCCTTCATCATACCATTTATTTAGTGTTTCAAGGGCGTCAGGATATACTTTTGCTGTTGCCATTCTTTCAGGTTCTTCATTAGGTATATCGTCACAAATTGTTCCGTCAATATCAATCAAGTAATTTGTTGTGTTCTCAGGAAGAACAGGACTTACAACTTCACCTTCTTCAACTTTTTTATTCAAATATTTTTCTACTTCTTCTTTTCGCATTATTACAAATTTAAATTAATTTTCTTTTGCCCAAAGGAGTCTATCTTGATTACTAAAAGGCCAAGGGGCGCCATTATTTTCAATGTTACTTATCATATTATTNAGATCGGTTGGTGCAGCTGAATTTTCCATCACCAAATATTGTCGAAGATCCATAATAATAGANAATGGATCTATATCAATNGGGCATGCTTCTACACATGCGTTACANGAAGTACATGCCCATATTTCTTCATGTGATATGTAGTCACCTAATAACTGTTTACCATCNTCATTAATTTTTTTTCCACTATCGATATTTTTNCCAATTTCTTCAATNCTATCACGAGTATCCATCATTATCTTTCTAGGNGATAATTTTTTTCCTGTTTGATTCGCTGGACATTCCGAAGTACATCTCCCACATTCAGTACATGTATAGGCATTTAATAGTTGTACCCATGTTAAATCATTAGCATCAGATGCGCCAAATTTATCTATTACTTTATTAGAATCGTTTGATTCATATTGATTAGCATTAGGATCTAACATTAGTTTCACTTCTCTTTTTACTAGTTCATTGTTTTTAAAATATCCTATAGGATTCAAATTTGAAAAGTAAGTGTTGGGAAAAGCTAAAATTATGTGTAAGTGTTTAGAATAATATAAATAATTAAGAAAAATAAAGATCCCTGTGATATGAGCCCACCAAAATATCCTTTCTAAAATAATAAGTGATTCAATACTAAGAGATGAGAAAACGGGTTTAAGTAATGATGATATAGGAAAAGAACCTGCTTTTAAATATTGTGGATGATTGGCATCTTGAAGTAATGAGTCAGTGACATTCATTAAAAGAAAAAAAGTCATTAATACTAACTCAAAATATAAAATCAAATTCGCATCTTTTTTAGGCCAACCTTCCATCTCTGGTTTTATANATCGCTTTAATTTTATAATATTTCTTCTTGCCCAAAAAANGATTACANCTAGAATAATTAGTCCTGCAAAAATTTCAAAAAAACTAATGATAAAGTTGTAGAAATTNCCTAGATAAGGAGCAAAAGCTCTATGAGTTCCCAAAATTCCATCNGTNATAATTTCAAGTAATTCAATATTCATTATNATNAANCCAGCATATACAACTATATGTAATATTCCAGACATAGGCTTTTTTACCATCTTAGACTGGCCTATAGCAATACGCAACATCTTTATCCATCTTTTCTTCTTTTGATCATTTCTATCAATATCTCTTCCAAGCAAAATGTTTCTTTTTAGAAATAATATATTTCTTCTAAAAAACCAAANAGAAAAAATTAAAAGGATGGTAAATATTATATTTGGAATGTATGTAATTATCAAATTTCAATCTATTTTTTTGGCTGATATGGCTTTTGNTTTTTACCAAATAATGAAAACTGAACATATCTACTTGGATTTGCTTTCAAATCAGAAAGTAACTCTTCCAGTTCTTTTGATGACTGGCTTAAATTTTGATACAACTCTTCACTATTTATAAATTTACCNAATGTGCCTTCACCATTTTCAACTTTTGATAAAATGNTGTTGATATTATTTAACGATTCAGATAATTTATTGAAAGTGTTTGTAAAATCAATTTTTGATAAAGAATCAGTGAGTTCATTAATATTTTTAGTTGCATTTGCAGCATTTTTAAAGGATATATTTAAAGCTGATCTATTCTCATCAATTACCTCGATTAGGGCCTCGGAAGACATGTTTATATTATTTACAGATTGAGAAAGATTTTCAAGAGTATTTTTGAGATTATTTTGTGTTTCATAATTTAAAACGTTACTTACACCAGAAAAAAGCGAGTCAACACTTGTTAACATACTTTCAATTTTTTCTTGAAGTGGAGCTATTTGTCGATTAATTAATTCAGTCAAACCGGGTTTTACATCTGATGATATTGTATCGTTATTTTTGATTATATATTTTGAATCAAAAACTGGTTCTATTGAGATTGCCTTACCGCCTATAAGACCTGCCTCATAAAAAACTGCTTTACTTTTAGGAGAGAAATTTAAATCTTTATCAATTCTCATTGATACCAGTATTTTTGTAGATCCTGGAAGAAAATCAATCATTGAAACGTTTCCAATTACCAATCCATTAATTGTCACTTTAGCTCCAACAACTAACCCTTCAACCTCATCATATACGGTATGGACAATTTTATTGTTTTCAAAAATCGAGGATCTTTTTAAAAAGCTAAACCCGAANANGAAAAGAGAAATTCCTAAAATAACTAAGAGTGCNGTTTTGATTTCAGGTTTTCTGTTNAATAAAGTTGTCATGNTATANNTTTTTAAGTGAACAAAATTAACATATTTGCTCCTAATACTCTAATACTTATTTTATNACNGAATTTAAAGGNACTTTNTNATTGTTCTTNAAAGCTACAATAAATGCAGANTTATATCCACTTTTCCTAGCTTTTCNNTTNAATTTTCTTGCNTCCTGATAATTAGATGTTTTACCATAAAAATATCTNTAANTTAANNCCTCTTTCTCTCTGAANATNGGANNTAATCCTTTAAAATTATATTTTTTTAANGGGACAGATTTCTTGCTNGCAGATATTTGAACTCTAAANAGNATTTCATTTTTATCAATTTCATCTANTTTTTCAANANTATCANTAATCTCTTTNNTNGAGAAAATTTGANTATTTGAATAGCTTGCCTCTAATTTATTCTTATAATTTACNATTGCTCTTGCAATTNCTTTTGACATTTGNTCTTGTCCTTTTTTAGAATTTAANTATGCCCCCTCTTTTTTATTTGTNAAAAANCCTGTTTCTACAAGAACACTTGGCATATATGTATATTTNANNACTACAAANCCNGCNTGTTTTACACTTCTGTCTTTTCTGCTNAAATTGTTNACGAAACTTTCTTGGATCGTNGANGCGGCNATAATACTTTGATCTAGATAAGTTTCNTGCATTAATGTTAGNCCAATAACAGACTCNGCATTATTAGGATCAAANCCNTCATANTTTTCCATGTAATTATCTTCATAAAAAATAACTGAGTTTTCAAATTTTGCTACTTCAAAATTTCTTTGATTAGCATGNAGNCCTAAAACAAATGTTCCTGCACCATAGGCTTGTGAATCATGTGCATCACAATGTATTGAAATAAATAAATCTGCATCTGCTTCATTTGCTATTTTGGCTCTATTAACTAGCTCAATAAACTTATCAGTTTCTCTAGTATAGATTACTTGAATATCTTTATATTTTTTAAGTATATTACCTATACCAAGTGTTATTTTTAAAACGATTTTTTTTTCATAATATCCATTTCCTCTGTTTCCTGAGTCCTTTCCTCCATGACCAGCATCAAGTACTACTACAAATTTTTTNTTGGGATTTGTCTTTNCGTTAAGAATACTAATTGNTAGTANATTAATAATTAGTATTNCGAAAATTAATCTACTAATCATATAATAATTNATTCATTCATTTGTTTAATAAATGTTAACTTTTATTGAGAAATAAAATTATCATTAATTTTGATGCTTCATTGACTGTTACAAATTTAGGATTATCTAATTGCAAACAAGGCTATATTTTACCGTAATTTTATTAACACTNTGTGAATTAATTTATTCATTTCCTCAAAANGGNACTGACTCATTAAANGTTNTTCAAGAAAATAAANNTCAGGAANCATTGATTTCTATTGATTCTATTTCTGATACTGAAAAAGANAAAAAACCNCTNCTTATTGATTTAGTTAGATACAAGGCNAAGGATTATGTNAGAATTGATCAAAATGAAAANAAACTTTACTTATATGATAATGCTGAACTTTACTATCAAGANATTGAGTTAAAAGCAGGNATAATTATTTTAGATTATTCTATAAATGANGTNATGGCTGGAAGAATACCTGANAGCTTNGGAAAATTGAGTCAATATCCNTATTTCAAGCAAGGNNCAAATGAAGTNAATCCTGATTCNCTGAGNTATAATTTTGANACTCANAAAGCTTTNATATGGAATTCAAAATCAGAACAAAGCGGAATGAATGTTTTTGCNTCGTNCACAAAAAANGAAAATGACTCTGTTTATTATTTGAAAGATGCAAAAGTTACNACAGGAGGNGANTTTGANACTACTGATTATTACTTTAGAATTCGAAAAGGTAAATTAGTNCCAGGTGGTAAAATCGTNACAGGTTTTACNAATATGTATATNGCTGANGTTCCTACACCCATTGCATTACCATTCGCTTATTTNCCTTCATCTCAAAAACAACAATCTGGATTTTTGTTTCCNACAATTGGAGANAGCAATAACAGAGGGTATTATCTNCAAAANGGGGGNTATTACNTNCCTATATCTGATTTTATAGATCTTGCAATACTTGGNGATTATTATACTAATGGAAGTTATGGCTATAGAATGGATTCTAAATATATTAAGCGTTATAAATACGCAGGAAACTTTAGTTTTCGTTATGAAAATTTAATTGATGGGGAAAGAGGACTTCCAAATTATTCTAAGTCCACAGTTTTTAATCTCAGGTGGAGTCACTCTAAGGATAGTAAATCCTCGCCAAAATCTAATTTCTCTGCCTCTGTTAATTTTGGTAGCAGTGATTACTTTAGACAATCTGTTAATCAACTTAATACAGCGAATTTTCTTAATAATAATTTAAGCTCTTCAATCTCTTATTCCAGGAATGTAAGTAATAACCCCAGGATTTCTGCGTCAATTAATGCTAATTTATCTCAAAATTCACAAACAAAAAATGTTAATTTAACACTGCCAAGTTTTCAAGCAAATATGGAAAGGATTTATCCCTTTGCAAAAAAAAATGGAAGCGGTAAGGGCTTGATTAGGAATATAAATTTTCAATATTCTACACAAGCTATAAATACTATAATTACAACTGAGGATGAATTATTTTCAGAATCGATGTTTGAAAATGCCAAATATGGGATGCAACATCTTATTCCTTTAAGTACAAATTTTAAAGTTTTTAAATATTTTAGTGTTTCAGTAGGTGGGAATTATAAAGAAGTTTGGACACCAAATACTATTAAATATAATGATTATAACGAAACTTCTGGTATGGCATCAAAAGAGACAATAAATAAATTTGATGCTTTTAGAACATATAGTTATTCTACTAGCGTAGGAACTACAGTGTATGGGATAGTTAATTTTAAAGAAACAAGTAGAATTCAATCTATTAGACATACTCTTAGACCAAGCATAAGCTATTCTACGATTCCAAGTTTTGATCAATACTATGATACATATATAATTGATGCTAATGGTAATACACAAGAATATACTCGATTTGAAGAAGTTTTATATGGATCTCCGGCAAATTACAAAGCTCAGTCAATAGGAATTAGCTTAAGTAATAATCTTGAAGCCAAAGTACTAGATTCTTTAGGATCTGAACCACGAAAAATTAAAATCTTTAATAACTTGAATTTAAGTACAGGCTATAACATTTTGGCTAATCAATTTAAGTGGAGTCCAGTAAGAATGACAACAGGCTTTGATATATTCGAAGGAGTTACTCTAAATGTTGGTGCAACCTTTGATCCTTATGCATTAGATGAAAATAATCAGAGAATTAACAAGTTTAATATTGAAAGAGGTGGAGGGCTTTTAAGGTTAACAAGTGGTAATTTAAATACAAGCTACAAGTTTTCGAGCGAAGATTTTGATGATGGAGATGCTGATGAGGAAAATGAATATACAGAATCGACCTCCGGAGGGGGAAGAGCTGATAATCTTTTTGGAGATAATATGGATATTGAAGGACCAATTGAAAGATCAAACAAACCAGTTTCAAAATATCCATCTTACAGAACTAAAATTCCCTGGGAATTTAATTTAGCATACTCACTAACCTACAGGAATGATAGTAGACAAAATGACTTTGCGACAAATTCTTTAATGTTTTCGGGAGATATAGATCTCACACCTAAATGGAAAATTGGAATGTCATCTGGCTATGATTTTAAAAATAAGGGATTTACTTATACTCAATTTAGATTTGATCGAGATCTGGATAGCTGGGCTCTAAATTTTAGTTGGGTTCCATTTAGTGACAGAGCGTCTTGGAACTTTTTTATTGGAATTAAATCAGGTCTTTTAAGCGACATTAAATATGATAAGCAACGTGAACCAGACAGAAATTATAGTAATCCAAATATCTTTTAAATTAAGCCCCATATATGAAGAAAGAAATAATTAGCACATCCCAAGCACCATCTGCAATTGGACCATATAATCAATCTATAAAGATCAATGACACTCTTTATATATCAGGTCAAATTCCATTAGTGCCAAAAACAATGGAATTAGTTTCTGGTAATATTGAAGAAGAAACTCATCAGGTTATGAAAAATCTAGAATCTATTATAAAAAAAGCAAAAATGAGTTTCAAAAATGTGGTTAAATCAACTATATATTTAGACAACATGAAAAATTTTTCAAAAGTTAATAACGTTTATGGGTCTTATTTTGAAAAAGGTGATGAGCCAGCAAGAGAGACTGTAGCTGTAAGATCATTACCCAAAGGGGTAAGGATTGAAATTTCAATGATTGCGATTAATTAATAGTATAAATAAGATTCGATGGTTTAAACTATCACTTATTAATCTGCTTATGATAAGAAACTAGCCCATCTATTGGCTGTTTAATAACCTTACCAATCTTTAAGCC
>NZZH01000012.1 GCA_002702405.1 Flavobacteriaceae bacterium
TCTCCCCCAGAGCCTCTTCAACGGTAACGCCAGATAGCAACAATCAAGTCAAGCTTAGTTGGGTGTGTAATGATGTGGATAATGATCTAGCTGGATACAAAGTATATCTGGATACAACAGATGGGACAACACTGGCTAAAGAAATCACTGGAAATACTACTGAATTTATGGCTGATGTTGTTTTAAATGAAACTTACTACTGGAAAGTTATCGCATTAGATGCCAATGGAAATACCGCTTCCTCAGGGGTATACGCGTTCAGAACTCAGTGATAATAAAGTAAAAGTTACCTTTTTTAAATTTCTATATTTAAAGTTTAGAAGTACTATATTTGCATTTAAAATAAATAGGACGCGTAGCTCAGTTGGATAGAGCATCTGCCTTCTAAGCAGACGGTCACAGGTTCGAATCCTGTCGCGTTCACATAATAAAACTCACTTAACTAAAAGTATGATTATAGGTGTTCCAAAAGAGATCAAATCACATGAATCCAGAGTTGGATTAACCCCTGGAGGTGCAGAGCAACTTATTGCTTCAGGTCATACAATTAATATTCAAAGAAATGCAGGGAAATTAAGTGGTTTTGAAGATGATAATTATTTAAAAGTTGGATGTAAAATAGTTGATAAAACTGAAACCATTTACTCTGAATCTGAAATGATAATAAAAGTAAAAGAACCTATTGATCAGGAATATAAATTAATCAAACCTAATCAGGTAATATTTACTTTTTTTCATTTTGCTTCGAGTGAAAAGCTAACTAAAGCTATGATTGACAGCAAGGCAATTTGTATCGCCTATGAAACTGTTGAAGATAATGGCAACTTACCTCTCTTAATACCTATGTCAGAAGTTGCGGGGAGAATGGCTACTCAGCAGGGTGCAAAATTTCTTGAAAAACCTCAAAAAGGTTATGGTATTTTGCTTGGAGGTGTTCCTGGGGTTAGACCTGCTAATGTACTTATAATTGGAGGAGGTATAGTCGGAAGTGAAGCTGCTAAAATGGCTTCTGGAATGGGAGCAAATGTAACAATATTAGACAGAGATTTAAGCAGGCTCAGACATTTAGATGAAATAATGCCCTCGAATGTAACTACGCTNTATTCAAATGGATATAATATACTCGAACAAATTAAAATATCACACTTAATTATCGGCTCNGTCCTTTCTCCTGGAACCAAGGCTCCAAAACTAATCTCATCAAAAATGTTAAANCATATGATGCCAGGAACNGTATTGGTTGATGTTGCCATTGACCAAGGTGGCTGTTTTGAATCAAGTGAACCGACTACACATGATGATCCNATAAAAATTAAAGANGGAATTATTCANTATGCAGTAACAAATATGCCTGGTGCTGTTCCAAATACATCTACNAANGCTTTAACCAATGCAACTTTAAATTATGCCTTGGATCTAGCAAATAANGGGTGGNAAAAAGCTTGTAAAGAAGATAANTCTNTACTAAAAGGNNTAAACATAGTCAATGGTAAAATTGTTTATCAAGAAGTTGCTGAAGCTTTTAGTATGCCNTATGAGAAACNTAACTTAACTTAATGAAAAANTCATCTNTGATTTATAATTTNTANACGCTATTGAAACTACCTGCAGCATGGATTTCTGGCGTAAGNGTTTCAAAAATTACTGAAAAATACTGTGAGGTGAAAGTCAGACATAGATGGATAAATCAAAATCCCTTCAAGTCAATGTATTGGGCCGTTCAAGGAATGGCTGCTGAGTTATCAACGGGACTTTTTTTAATTGAAAAGATTAGATCAAATAAAATTCCGATTTCAATGTTAGTTTTAAATAATAAAGCTAATTTTAAAAAAAAAGCTAGAGGGTTAATAACCTTTAGATGTGACGAGGGACAAAAGGCTTTTGAAGCGATAGANAAATCAATAAAAACCAGAGAATCTTCCTTAATATCAATGAAATCGATTGGACGAGATGTTTCTGGTGACATAGTTTCAGAATTTATTTTTGAATGGACAATTAAACCAAAGTAAATGAAAAGTAATTTTATAAATGAATTATCAATACCTGTTGTTGCAGCTCCACTTTTCTTAATATCGTGCCCAGAGCTAGTTATTGAATGCTGTAAAAATGGTATTGTAGGAACATTTCCAGCGCTAAATCAAAGGACATCTGAGGGTTTTGAAGAATGGGTTATTGAAATCAAAGACTCTTTGAAAAAATTTGAAGAAGAAACTGGTAAAAAAGCAGCTCCTTTTGGAGTTAACTTAATTGTTCACCCTACAAACATTAGAGTTAAAGCAGATTTGGATATATGTGTTAAACACAAAGTACCCATTGTCATAACCTCACTAGGTGCAATAGCTGATTTGGTTGATGTTGTTCATAGTTATGGAGGNATAGTTTACCATGATATAATTAAAAGGAGACACGCAGAAAAAGCTGCCGAAGTTGGAGTTGATGGTCTAATTCTTGTTGCCGCTGGCGCAGGTGGTCATGCTGGGACATTACATCCAATTCCATTAATCAATGAAATTAAAAAGATTTTTAATAAAACAATTCTATTATCAGGATGCATTAGTAATGGCAATGATGTTGCAAGTGCTATGCAAATGGGTGCAAATCTTGCCTATATGGGNACTCGATTCATTAATACAAAAGAAAGTGCTGCAAGTGAGGATTACAAAAAAATGATCATGGAAAGCTCAGCAGAAGATATTGTTTATACTGCTGCTGTTTCTGGAGTAAATGCAAATTTTATAAGAGCTAGTCTTGAATCTGTTGGAATTACAGAAGATCGTTGGAAGGATACTAAAAAAATTGATTTTGGTAAAGAATTAAATCCAGCTGAGGCTGAAGCAAAGGCATGGAAGACTATATGGTCTGCTGGACAAGGGGTTAATATTATTAACAATGTACCAAGTGTATCTGAAATCGTAAGACAATTGAAAGCTGAATTTATAGAATCTATAAAAAAACAAAAGCAATTATTGGAAAAATACAGTTAAATCTTCTAAAGATCTTTTGTTAAAGACTTAACTATTCTATTGTTTGATAAAAATTCTTTTAATATAACTTTCAAAGAGGTGTAAAAGGGTATTGCGGCAATCATCCCAATTGGACCAAACAAAGTTCCACCAACTAGTATAATTATAAAAATCTCTAAGGGATGGGACTTAACACTCTTTGAGAAAATATAAGGTTGACTAAAAAAGTTATCAATTAATTGTCCAATTATAAAACCAATCATAACATAAATAGTCTTAGGAAGGATTATTGTACTAAAATCAGCATCTAAATTACTAGTCATAGATANAATGATCATTAATATAGCAGCAATTATAGGCCCTATGTATGGAATAAGGTTTAATAGAGAACATAAAAATGCAATTATAAATGCATTTTTTATACCAAAAGNAAATAGTACTATNCTATAAATTATTAGTAAAATATTAATCTGNAGAAGTAGTCCTAAAAAATAACGTGACAAAAGATCTTTAATAGANTCAAATGATTTTTTNAATCTTTTCTCATTANTTTTATTTACGAAAACAAAAATTGAATTTTCAAGAATATCACTGTCTTTTANAAGAAAAAATGAAATAAAAATTACTGAAAAAAATCCTATTGTTAATCCTCCAAGTAAACTAAAAATATTATTCAAAAATTTTGGAATAGCGCTTAAACTTATGCTTTCAAAATTTTTTCCATCTGGGAGAAATGATTCCCAAAAGGATTTATCTAGATCAAAATACATACTTATCTCAAATATTAATTTTTCTATATCCTTTTGAAGAGCATTAATATCAAGAAGGGATAAATTTTCTCCCTGCTGAACAAGAAGTGGTATAAATAGTGAGATGATTCCAAAAAGTATAGAAACAAGAATAAAAATTGTTATTGAGGCTGAAAATAAATTTCCAAGTTTAAATTTAGACTTTAAAAAAATTACTATTGGACGTCCTATCAGGGAAATGACAGCTGCTATTGTAATATATAACAGTAATGATTGTAGTTTAAATAATAAATATATTATTAGGGCAATTGAAGAAACTTTAAATAAGGTTAATAATATATTACTGGAGAGATCATTATTCTTCATTCAATAAATATAAAACATTAAAACAAACTTAATATTTAGTCTTTAAAATATGTTTTTGAATAATAAGGTTATTAATTGCAAATATTCCAGCAGTTTCAGTCCTTAATCTATTCTCACCCAGTGAAATTGGAATAGCATTTTTATTAATTGAAAAATTAATTTCATCAGTAGAAAAATCACCTTCTGGTCCAATCATAACTGTTACTTTATTATTAATAGATTGAATTTCGTGGACAAGCTTCTTTTCACCCTTATAACAATGCGCTATATAAGTATCATTGTTCTTATTTTTCAAAGCTAAAAATTCTTTTAGTGAAATAACTGGATTAAGCTTTGGGATAAAAAAACGTTTGGATTGTTTAACAGCACTAATAATTATCTTTTGACAACGATCTAAGTTTAAACTTTTGCGTTCAGTATTAAAACAAATTATTGGAGTAATTTCATTGACCCCTAATTCNGTTGCTTTCTCNATAAACCATTCCATTCTGGAGTTACTTTTAATTATAGAAATGGCAATATGAATATTTTCAATGGNCTTAGGNATCAACTTTGCATCTAGCTTAATTGCTTTTAAGTTTTTAATATTAATTGATGAAATTGTCCCTCTCCATTTAAGGCCTTTCCCATTTGTAACTANTATTTCATCACCTATTTTTTTCCTTAAAACTTTTACTATATGTTTAGCTTCATCTTCTGAAAAAAGAATTTCATCAGTTGATTTNAGTAATTTATTATTAAAAAAAATATTCATTAGATTAAAAACCTAGGCGATGGTGTNACGTTAAGTTTATCAAACTTCTTATAAAGNAATTTATAATATCCAACGATCCCAATCATAGCTGCATTATCAGTAGTATATTCAATAGGGGGTATATGAACTTTCCATTTTTTATTAATAGATATTTCCTTTAATGATCTTCTTACCTCTGAATTTGCACTCACGCCTCCACCAATTACAATTTCCGAAATAGAGAATTTTTTAGCTGCTGAATCTATTTTTCTTATGACACTTTCNACCAGGCATTTNTGAAGAGANGCACAAAGATCATAGATATTATNCTTAATAAAATTTGGGTCTTTTNNTTTAGATTCTTTAACTAAATTTTGAAAAGCAGTCTTAACTCCACTATAACTAAAGTCAAAATCTTTAACTCTGGCAATTGGCAGTGAAAATTTAGTTGAATCCCCTTTAGATGATAACCTGTCAATATGTGGGCCTGCAGGATAACTAAGGCCTAGGATTTTTCCACACTTATCAAATGCTTCTCCTATAGCGTCATCTAAAGTATTACCAATTAATTTCATTTTAAAAAAATCCTCTACTAAAATTAGTTGTGTATGACCACCTGAAACATTGACACCTAAAAACGGAAAATTAGGTTTACTAAGACCTGACCTTCTTATAAAATTTGCAAACAGATGTGCATGCATGTGATTAACTGTAATTAGTGGAACATCTAATCCAAGCGAAACTGATTTTGAAAATGAACTGCCAACAAGTAAAGATCCTAAAAGACCAGGTCCATTTGTATAAGCAACTGCTGACAACATATTTTTATCAATATTTGCATCTAACAATGACTTCTCAACTACAGGTATTATATTTGATTGATGNGCCCTTGAAGCAAGCTCAGGAACTACACCACCATAATCTTTATGAATTTNCTGGCTTGCTATACAATTTGANAGAACTTGATCATTTAAAAGNACAGCAGCAGATGTCTCATCACATGAAGATTCAATNCCTAATATGTAAATCTCTCTTTTTTTCACTAAATTTCATTCACAATCAAACAAAAATAAAATAATACTATCAGAAAATCCTCTAAAATACAGTTCTTATTATTTGCAGTTATTATAACTGCATTAGGATCTTTACTCTATTTAATATCATCTTCTTCTTTTCAGACAAAATTAGTTTTCAAAGTCACAAAAGATATAAATAGGCTAATCGATGGCAAAATTGAAATAGGAAGTTTTTTACTGNCGCCAAGTGGATTTATAAAAGCAAATGATGTTATTATACTTGATCATCATAGTGACACTTTATTTTATTCAAAACAAATTGAGTCATGGATAAAAAATACTGAAGATTTTTACAAGAAAAAATTTAGTTTTTCAAATTCTAGAATAGAAGATTTCTATATTAATATTATCCAATATGAAAATGAACAAGAAAACTCACTCAATACATTCATTAATGATATAAAAAGTAAATTAAATCTAAAGAATCCAGAGGATCTAGTAATTTCTATCAATAATTTAATAGCTGACAAGGGGAGTTTTAATATTAGTGACCTTAAGTCAAAAAATAATGATATTATAGAAAATATTAAAATTGTATTTGATAAAGTAAAATACCANGAGAATAATTTAACTACTATCATTAAAGACTCAAAATTTTCACATGATTTGCTAAATATAGAGTCATTTAAATCAAATATTCAATATTCAAATGGTAAAGCNGAATTTAATCAAATCAAATTTTTAACAAATGAAAGTAAGATTTTNGGAGATATTATTGTTAATATTAAAAATATAGATAGTGATGGATTAAATGGAACTACTTTAGATGGGCATTTAAATGAAATCATATTATCAAACAATGAGATGTCAAAATTATTTAACATCCCCTTAGAATTAGANCCCTTAAATGGAAATATAAGATTTAATGGAAGTCTAAACAATATCAATATATCTAAATTTGACCTGAGTAATAAGGACCTGTTATTTTCCGGTTCGGCTGATTTAAGAAATATATTTGATAAAGACTTCGAAATAAGTACTGAAATCAAATCTCTTTACTTTTCTTCAAATGGACTTATTCAAAGTCTAAAATCTCTTCCAAGATACAATGCCCCTGAAAAGATTAAACAAATTGGTTCACTAAATTTAATTGGATCGATAAAATTAAACAACAACAGCTTAATTACTGATTTTATATGTTTTTTAGAAAAAGGTAACATAATAGCCTCAATTGATGCAGGCATAAGATCACTTAAAAAAGATTTATTTTTTGAAGAAATAAAATCAGATATAAAGTTTCAAAATTTTGGTTTAGGTAAATTTTTTGATGGATTTGGTGAGTTGAATGGAGATTTAAATTTATTAGCAAATGGACCAATATCAAATATCAAAATAATTAATCTTGAAAGCCATTTTATAGACATGAATTTCTTCAATAAAACATTTAGTAATATTAAAATGAATCTAAGAAAGACAGCTAATGGTTACGATAACAAATTAACTATTAACGATTCAGGCGTTAAAGTTGANTTATCCTTGCTTTCAGAATATAGAAATAATGATTTATTTCATAATGGATTAATAAAAATCAGCAAAATTGATTTGAATAAATTTTACTCAAGTCTTAATGCTAATCAATCAGATTTATCAGGTAATATATTAATAGATTATTCTGGCAATGACATTGATAATCTATCTGGAATTTTGAATTTTCAAGATTTTAAATTTTCTGGNGATTACTCAGATTATAAATTCTCAAATTTTTTAGTAGAAAATTTTTATGATTCTTCANATAGAGTATTAGAGATAAAGAATTCCAATGCATTCACCGGGAAAATCTATGGAAATTTCTCTTTATCAAATTTTAATCATTTGTTTAAAAACTTTCTTAATGAAATATATCAACCTTTATCAAAAGAAAAAGTTATAAACAAACAAGACTTATCATTTGATTTTAATGTAAATAACGATTTTATAAAAGCATTTTATCCTATGGCTAAGAGTGATGAGAATGTGACAATTGAAGGAAACTTTTCAACAAAAAAAAATAATTCTAAGCTTCGTNTATATATACCATTTTTCATATATAAAAATATCAATTTATATGGCGTAGACATTAATNTAGATANTNAAAACATAAATCCCAAGGCNTTAATATCAATAAATGAAATAAAAAATAATAACTATAGCTTTAGAGATATAAACGGCATTTTAAATAACTCAGATGATCAATTAGATTTAAACTTAAGCTTCGAAGAAGGAGATNAATTCAAAAATAAATTTTCAATTAATTCTAAGTACAGTTTTAATGACGGAAAATCATTATTAGAAATAGATAAATCAGAAATTTTATTCAAAAATAATTTATGGATAATAAATGGAAGAAAAAGTGGGAAGCTCACTTATAATAATATCAATCAAAAATTTGAATTAGATTCATTTAATGCTNAAATTAATGATGAAGAAATATCTTTTTCTGGAAGTTATTTATCAACTAAAGATTTTGAGTTATCTCTAAATATTNATGATGTGTCAATTAATAAGGTGTCACCCAACATATCAAACTTTGAAATAAACGGGAAATTAAATAGCACAATTGAATTAAAAAGATCATTAACTAATAATACGCTAGAAATAGAGATAGATGCAGATGATTTTCAAATTAATGATCAGGAAATAGGAGATGTTTCAATTATTTCTTCTGGTAACACTCAAATTAATTCATATGGTATTGACATATTAGTTGAAAAAAATAAACTTAAAATACTTGAAGGCAATGGAAGTTTGTTAGGAATTGATATGAATCCAAGGTTAGATATAGATTTAACATTTAATAAATTTAATCTAGACTTTTTNTCTCCAATAGGAAAAGAAAATATTAAGAATATAAGAGGAGAGGTTAGTGGAAATGTAAATCTTTGGGGCCCTATTGAATCTCCTTATCATACAGGTAAATTGAAACTAAATAATTCTGGCTTGAAAATTAATTATATTAATGCTGATTATTCATTTATTGACGGCACAGAAGTATTTCTTGTCAATCAAAGTTTTAATTTAAAAAACACAAAATTTATTGACAATAAATATCAAACTCATGGCTTTGTTAGCGGTGGAATTGATCATGTTAATTTTAAAGACTGGAATTTTGATTTAAAGATAAATTCAGAAAATATTATGATGGTTGATATTCCTGAAAATGAAGATGCAATTTTTTATGGAAATGGATTCTTTAAAGGCGATGTTACTTTAACAGGTTCATCTAAAAATNTAATTATAAATGTTAAAGGTGAAACTCAAGAGGGAACCNTAATTAATATCCCTTGGGCTGAGGACTANGGGATTATAGATCCATCTTTTATTGAGTTTAAAGACAAATCAAGACTTTTAACTAATTTGACTAGTAAAAATNATTTTAAAAATATTCAAGGTTTAGAAATGAATTTTGAACTTGCTGTTGATTCAGATGCTGAGATTGCTATTGTAATAGACGATGAATCAGGAAGTTTTTTAAAAGGCAAAGGTGGTGGTAATATTTTGATGGAAATTAATACAAAAGGTAAGTTTAATATTTGGGGNGACTATATTGTCTCAGAAGGTATTTATAATTTCAAGAATTTAAGTTTAATTGATAAAAAATTTATATTAAAACCAGGAGGAACTATAGCATGGGAGGGTGATCCTTATTCAGCAATAATGGACATAGAAGCAATGTATAAAGTTCCTGGAGGTGCAAATCCCGCCTTACTTTTAGACAATCCAAATTTTAATAAAAAAATACCTACAGATGTNATTATTAAACTTCAAGGAAATCTTTTAAAACCAGATGATCCATTATTTCAAATAAATTTTCCCAATGCAAGTGGAGTTGTAAAATCAGAAATAAATTACAGATTGTCAGATCCTCAAATCAGTCAACTTCANGCTATATCACTTTTATCACANGGGATTTTTATCAGTGACGTTAGTGTTAGTATNCAAGGTATAACAAATAATTTATATGAAAAAGCATCAGATATTTTNAGTAATCTAATTGGAAGTGATGAAGGCAGGCTTATTTTAGGTGTTAATTATCTTCAGGGAGACAAAAGCGAATACCTCGATTTGGATTCTGAAGACAGACTTGGTTTAACTTTATCTACTCAAATTACAGATAAAATATTAATAAATGGAGAAATTGGTGTTCCATTCGGTGGGGTAGAGGAAACATTAATTGTAGGAGATGTTCAAATTGATTTTATTTTAAACGAAGAAGGTTCACTTAAGGCGAAAGTTTTTAATAAAGAAAATGAATTTAGATATATTGGAGATGAGTTAGGTTATACTCAAGGAGTTGGAATNTCATATGAAGTTGATTTTGAAACTTTCAGTGAGCTACTATCTAAAATTTTAATAAGAAAAAATGACTAAGTATTTTTAATTTAGTTTGATTAATACTTAAATTTAGGTCGATTTTCTAATAATAGTGATAAAAAAAATTGGCGTATTAACTTCTGGAGGCGATGCTCCTGGTATGAATGCNGCTGTNAGATCAGTTGTCAGATCTTGCGTTTATAATAATGTTAAGATAACTGGAATTCTCTTTGGCTATCAAGGCATNATTGATAATAAAATGAAACCNATGGACGCTAGNAGTGTAAACAATATTATAAACAAAGGAGGGACAATTCTGAAGACAGCNAGATGNNAGGAATTTANAAGTGAAAATGGACGAAAAAAAGCCTATGATAATATTAANANAAATNAAATAGACGCTCTTGTTGTTATTGGAGGTGATGGAACCTTCACTGGTTCAATGATTTTTCAAAAAGAATTTTCAATTCCAATAATAGGAATCCCAGGAACCATAGATAATGACATATATGGCACACAATTCACTATTGGTTATGATACTGCACTAAATACTGTAGTTAATGCAATTGATAAAATTAGAGATACTGCAATTTCTCATAACAGGTTATTTTTTGTTGAGGTAATGGGAAGAGANGCTGGCCANATTGCGATAAATGCTGGNATTGGTGCTGGAGCAGAAGAAATTTTAGTTCCTGAAGCTAATATGGGATTAGAGCGNTTACTAGACTCATTGAAAAGAAGTGAAAAATCNGGAAAATCATCCAGTATAGTTGTTGTTGCTGAAGGAGATAAGACNGGTAAAAACGTCTTTGAAATAGCATCATATATTGAAAAAAATATGCCAGAATATGAAGTNNGAGTATCTGTNATGGGTCATATGCAAAGAGGNGGNTCTCCAAGNTGTTTTGATAGAGTATTAGCNTCNAGAATGGGNGTTTANGCTGTTGAAAAGTTATTATCAGGAGAATCNAATTCAATGATTGGTNTAATAAATAATGAAATGACATTNTGCCCACTAGAAAAAGCAATAAANGGAAAATCAGAAATNAATAAAAATCTTATCAGAGTATCNGANATACTNTCTATATNAAAATTAAAATTAATTATTATGAATATTGGAATNAATGGATTTGGAAGAATCGGCAGGNTAGTTTTTAGAGCAGNGATGAAAAANCCTAATGTTAATATAGTNGGNGTTAATGATCTTNTAGATCCAAATCANTTAGCATACCTACTAAAATATGATTCAGTCCATGGAACTTATGAAGNAGATATAAAANTAGAAGGNAATANNNTNNTTGTTAATGGAAANNAAATACAATTATTTTCNGAAATGAATCCTGAAAAAATCCAATGGGATTNAATTAAAACTGATGTNGTNGCAGAATGNACAGGAATTTTTACNAATCTAGAAAANGCTGNNTTACATATTAAAGGAGGTGNNAANAAAGTTGTNATATCAGCTCCATCCTCAGATGCTCCAATGTTTGTNATGGGTGTAAACCATAATGAAGTTNANTCTANCCAAAAGATTGTCTCAAATGCTTCATGTACAACAAACTGTTTAGCTCCAATTGCTAAAGTTTTAAATGACAATTTTGAAATCATAGAAGGACTTATGACAACAGTTCACGCAACAACAGCAACTCAATTTACAGTTGATGGTCCTTCTAAGAAAGATTTTAGAGGCGGTAGAAGTTCTTTGTTAAATATAATTCCTGCTTCAACTGGAGCTGCAAAAGCTGTTACAAAGGTAATTCCGGCACTAGAAGGGAAATTAACAGGAATGGCTTTTAGAGTTCCCACTACTAATGTTTCAGTTGTAGATCTGACAGTTAGATTAAAAAAGAGTACATCATACAGTGAAATAAAAAATATCATGAAGATGTATTCAGAGAAAAATTTAAAAGGAATTCTGGGTTACTGTGATGAACCTGTCGTATCTCAAGATTTTATAGGTGATACTAGAACCTCTGTTTTTGATGCAAGTGCAGGAATGGAATTGAATTCAAATTTTTTTAAAATAATATCCTGGTATGATAATGAGTATGGTTACTCCAGTAAGCTGATAGATTTAGCTAATCATATTCATAAAATCTAATTATAGATGATTTTAATTGTTGATAGTGGTGCTACAAAGGCAGACTGGATTTGTATAAATAAAAATTCAGATATCCTTTTTTCAACTCAAACTTTAGGGCTGAACCCTCATTACTTATCTTCTCTAATAATTAATGAAAGAATAGTAAATAATTTTGAAATTTATCAAAATAGAAATAAGATTTCACATCTATATTTTTATGGAGCAGGATGTGGGGTTGATTCATCTGTAATAAGGATGAAAAAGGCCTTTGAAAAAATTTTTGCTAATGCTCGATTCACTATAAAAGAAGACACATACGCAGCAGTATATTCTGTTGTAGATTTCAATGGACCTTCAATTGTTTGTATTCTTGGAACGGGATCAAATTGTACTTATTTTGATGGAAAAGATATTGAACAAAGAATTACCTCATTAGGATATCTTTTAATGGATCAGGCAAGTGGAAATTACTTTGGCAAAGAGCTCCTTAGAGCATATTATTTTAATCAAATGCCTGAAGAATTATCCCAAGAATTTTCTAAACAATTTGATTTAGATCCAAATGTTGTCAAAGAGAATATTTATAGAAAGGATAATCCACCTGGATACCTTGCAAGTTTTGCTAAATTTTTAGTCCAAAATAGATCGGTTAAAACTATTAATGAGATTTTGAATAGAGGATTTCAAATATTTATTGAAAATCAAATATTTCAATATCCAAACGCAAAAGACGTTCCAATTCACTTTGTTGGATCGATAGCTTTTTATCTTAAAGAAGAGCTAAAAAAAACACTTAAAGATAATGGCTTAAAGATTGGTAAAGTTATTAAGCAGCCAATAGATGGACTAGTTTCTTATCATAAAAAGATAAATAAGTCATAGTTTAAGCCATCGAATCTTATTTAACCGCAATCATAGAAATTTCAATCCTAACCCCTTTAGGCAGTGATCTTACAGCTACAGTTTCTCTTGCAGGCTCATCACCTTTTTCAAAATATGATCCATAAACTGCATTAACTTTTGAAAAATTTTTCATGTTATCTAAATATATAGTTGATTTAACGACATTTTTGAAACTCATTTTTGCTTTTTTTATGATAGATTCAAGATTTTTCATAACCTGATGAGTTTCTTCTTCAATATTGCCAGAAATCAATTTCATTGTTTTTGGAACTAATGGTATTTGACCTGATAAATAAAGAGTATCATTAATCTTTATTGATTGATTATATGGTCCAATTGCTGATGGTGCTTGAGATGTGTTAATTATTTTCTTCTTCATAAATGAGTTTCAATTTAAAAGAGGTTTGGATTACTATATTTTTTGTCTGGTTCACGTTGCTTATCATATTTAATGTCGCTTAAAAGACCTGATTTAATTCCAATGAAAAAGTTCCAAGATGATCTATCGCTAAATGGAACCCAACTAAAATTTAAAGCCCAGCTATCTAGGTCTCGGTCAAATCTAAACTGAGTATATGTAAATCCCTTATTTTTAAAATCATAGCCAGATGACATTCCAATTTTCCATTTTGGTGTGAGATCTATATCTCCTGAAAACATTAAAGAATTTGTTGCAAAGTCATTTTGTCTAGTATCATTCCTGTATGTTAGTGAGTATGCTAAATTAAATTCCCAGGGAATTTTAGTTCTGTAAGATGGATATGTTGAAACAGGTTTGTTTGATCTTTCAATTGGTCCGTCAATATCCATATTATCTCCAAAAAGGTTATCAGATCTTCCTCCTCCTGAGCTTGATTCAGTATATTGAATTTCCTCATCAGCATCTCCATCATCAAAATCTTCACTAGAAAACTTATAGCTTGTATTTAAATTACCACTTGTTAACCTTAAGAGTCCTCCACCTCTTTCAATATTAAATTTATTAATTCTCTGATTATTTTCATCCAATGCATAAGGGTCAAAGGTTGCGCCAACATTTATTGTAACCCCTTCAAATACATCAAAGCCTGTTGTCATTCTGACTGGACTCCACTTGAACTGGTCAGCCAAAATATTATAGCCTGTACTTAAATTCAAGTTATTTAATATCTTAATTTTTCGTGGTTCAGATCCTAAAGAATCTAGTACTTTTGCTTCAAAATTATTACTTAAGCTAATTCCAATTGACTGAGCTTTAAAATTTGCTGGAGATCCATA
>NZZH01000013.1 GCA_002702405.1 Flavobacteriaceae bacterium
CAGAATTGGTGTCAAAAACAGCTTCACTAAAGGTTACTGAAACCACTGAATTATCAGAAGCTAAAGTAGTTGATGTGATTAGGGGGGGGCTAACCAATGTATTGTAGTTTTGTGTAATCTCACTCTGAGTTAAAACTTTATTATATAATCTAAATACAGGTAAAAATCCACCAAAAGCATCGCTTGTACTAAATCCTCCACAACTTGTGTCATGATCTTGTCCTAGAGCCAGGCACCCATTTACTGGAATTGATGTATTATTAGAAGCAAAAGTCTGAATTAATACCCCGTCAATATATATTTTCTCTTCTCCTGATGATTTGTCAACAGTATGAACAAAGTGATGCCACTGATTGTCACTGATATTTGCATCTGTGTCTTTAGTTGTTCCTATAGTATGAGTCCTAATATTCCCTCCATTGGATGAAGAAATGTAAAGAAGATTTGCATTGTCATTATCTACTTTGTTATAACTAATAATGCCCCCATTACTAGTCTGAGAAGTCTTTATAAAAAGTTCACTTGTAAAGGTATTCGCTGGATGAGGAAAATTTGATTTTTTAAAATATTTTGATGTCTGTCCCGAAACAAATGTAAAACCATCTGTTGTATTGTAATCCATGGAACCATTAATTGTAAAATCATGATTGTTACCACTGATATCATATAAAGTCGTTCCATATCCTGGATAAGAACTTTGATTTCTAGAATCAACATATAAAACAAGACCATTTTTTTCAATATTGGGAATCAACTTAGTTGTATTTGAAGTTTGCGAAGTTGATACCGTGTTTCCAGTATTACCAAAAACAGCATTTGAAGCAGGGGAAATGGTTAAAATTTCATTGCCATTAGGAGTTCCTGAAAGAGAAATCCCAAGACCTATAATTGTTCCACTAATGCTAATACTAGATGGCGTATTGGATGATAAACTAGCGACGCCTCCGGATAAAGAAAATACAAAGTCTGAGGTTTGCAGAGTTGATGTGGCATTAGATGATCCTCCAAAGGCAGCAGCCGAAAAGGTAACTGAAACAGTTGAATTGTTAAGAGCAATTTGAGTTCTCTCTATTTCCGGCACACTTGTTACACTTACATTAAATGCTTTAGCAAAATCTGACGTACCATCATTTACATTAATGTAAATATTATAGCTATTTTTTGTTTCATAGTCCAAAGTTGTACTGGTAAGAAGAGTCGTTCCGCTAATTGAAAAACTTGCATTATCATCATCTCTAGAGTCGCCGCTACTAGCTAGTGTAAAGGTTAAACTACTAATTGATGTGTCCGAGTCAACTGCTGATAAAGTTCCCACCACACTACCAAAGGGTAAATTCTCAGCAATTGTATTAGAAGTTAGTCCAATATCAATGGGTGTAATATTTATGTTGTTAACATTTATAACAAAAGCTTTATTTAGCGTATAGGGACCATCAGTTATTTGCACGTAAATTTTTAGCTGTTGAGTATTATCATATGAAATATTACTATTGTTTAAAAGTAGCTGGGTTCCAGAAATTGTAAATGAAGAATTATCCCGGTCATTAGTTCCATCACCCCCGACAAGACTATAACTAAAATCATTGTATTGAGTATCAGAATCAACACCAGCAAGAACACCAACTTCTATTCCTGCAGCTGAAAATTCATCAATTGTTACAGTAGCAGTACTATAGCTTAAATTATATCTAGGAGCAAAATGATTGTAAATGTTTTCTATTTCTGATGCGGATAGAACCCGATCAAATATAAGAGCCACAGGAATTCTCCCATCAAATAAATTTGCTCCATCACCATGTGCTGCAATTCTAACTAGACCGCTTCCATTTGAAACATCAGTATTATTATCTGAATCAACTAAGGATCCATTATAGTAAAGTTTCCATCCAGAAGAGTTGCTAAAAGATACCGCTCCAAAGTTCCACTTATCAAGCATGTTCCCTGAGGGAAGTGTATAACCAACCCTGTCCCAAGTAGAATTATGTCCTGCGGTAATCTTGTTATTTGAAGATCTCATGTAAAATGCATGCGCAGCATCATTTCCTCCGCTAATAATGTTTTTTGTGGTCGATTTTGGATAAAAAATAGCGAGTTTAGTATACTCATTTCGATTTAAAACTGTTGATGTAACAGATTTTGCATAATCGTTATTTTCATCAAAAACAAAAGTCCCCCCTTTCATTTCATCATTAAAAAGTGGGGATCCATAAACTGTGAAATTGTTTCCATTACCACTTAAATCATACCATGTATTACCTGATCCAGAGTATGAATCTGGATTTGCACCATCTAAATAGAGTGATAATCCACTTTTATCAAACTGACTTAAAGTAATATCAAAAGGAGCTACCCCAAATCTTGCTTTATCAGCATCAAAGTTTTGAGTAATTTCCTCAGCCGAGAGACTTCTTGAATAAAAACGAGTGACAGCAATTTTCCCTTTAAAAAAACCGGTTAGAGGATCATAACTTCTCGCGCCTATTCTAGCATTTGTTGTTGTGTTGATTGTGTATGAAGATGCAACGGTATGTTTAAGGTTTCCATTTACATATAATTTTGTTTGAGAGCCATCTTTAGTAGCCACTACATGTCTCCAAAGATTTGAGTGTGTCCCTGAATAATTAGAATTATCATCATTGCCAACATCATATTGGGGATTGGAATCATAGTAAAACAAAATGTATCCATCGTCTAGACTATCTCTAGCATCCCATACCCAATTTCCACCATCACTTTCATTGTAAATCCAAAACTCAATTGTATGCTGATTATATGAGAATGGAGATCCAAGTTGGATGTAATCATCAGATCCATCAAAATAAATTTCACCACCTTTTGTGTTGGTTAAAGTTGTTCCATTTAAACTCCCATTATTATCATTTTGACTTAAATCGTAGATAGTGTTTCCTTGTCCGGAATAACAAAAAGTATTTGATGGGTCAAAATGAAGAATTAATGAATTAGTTACAATTGAGGATTCAAGAGCAAAAATACTCATCAAATCAATGGTTTGATTGGGAGTCCATCCATCTATGCCAGGGGTCCATAGGGCGCCTGATTCCAATGCTCCTATATCAATTGCACTTCCAGATACTGTTTGAGGGACAATAGTATTAAGAGCAGCTGTTGTACTTAAAGATGTGGATACGACATTTGTTGGAGAGGCTCCCTGATCTAATAGTTTATTACTGGTAGGAACATAATCAGCCATTGATTTGCCATTCCCTGCATTATAACTTATCAAAGATTCTATATTGCTGTCATAGGTAATGCCAGGTCGAGAAACATTAATGCCGTCATAATTAGAAGTTGAGCTACCAGTTCCTGTCCCCGAGTAAAAAGAGTCCCCAGAGTCACAAAATTCCCAATTGTTTCCATTTTTTATATACCCAACGCCTCCAATTGGCATGGGAGAGGTTCCTGGAGCTGAAAACGTTGCATCGCTTCTGTGAGCTCCAATGCGCTCAGCTAAATTGTTGTAAAACCAAGTACTGTTATTAGAACAATCTTCTGATAAAATAATTATATCATTTCTATTGTTTATTGTATTTAAGACCGTATTGTGGGCAATTATCTGATTATTCCCTTTTATCATTAACCCAAGAGTATTATCTGCAATGTTATGATGCATCTTCCCAAAGCTTCCGGCCTGTGAAGCATCACCTCCGGGGGCATCATAGCGAAATGCATATTTCTCCGTATCATAAACAAAATTATGATGCACCTCTGACCCAGCAACACAAGCACTTGTCCCTTGAAATACTGAGCCATCAGATTGAGCATGTCCTGTACTTGAAACTATGTTGTATGAAAATTCAGATGCTGTTCCAGGCCATACAGTTGCTGATGCGCCTGTATTATAAATTTCATTATTGTTAAACTTATTATTATTCCCATTGACATATACACTAACCATTAGACCGTTTAATTCAGTAGCAGACCAATCAATATTTCTGAAATAAGAGTTTTTAATAGTATTATCATCCCCATATACAACCAAAGCTTCTCCTTCACTATCAATAAATAAACAACCGCTTACAGTACTGCTATCAACTCTAGCTGAATTTCCGGAACCAGTTCCAAGAGTCGTGACATTAGCTCCTGCAAGACTACCCAGCATTCTTTGTGAATTAGAGGGGTAATAAAAGTTACAGGATTCAATCTCTAGATTACTACTCCCTTGGGCTTTTAGTGTGGTTGCAAAAAAAGTTAATCCTTTGATTTTTAAGTATTCACTTCCTGAAATACTAATAGAATAATCTCTTACTTTGCCTCTGATAGGAACTTTAGTAAGATCTACTCCTGTTGGCGGATTTAAATAAAGTATGTCATTACTATTATCCAGAAACCACTCGTTTTTAGTGTCTATAAATTCTTTTTTGCCTTCAAAAAAGAAATAATAATGCTTTGTTTTAAAACCACTTCCTATTTGGCTCGAATAGGTAAAAATATCATTCCCCGCTTGCTGAGTATGCGAGTTTATAGTTCTGTTATAGGTTTTAAATGATCCCAAATTCAATACTCCAATTGAATTGGTTAAATCCAATGACCCAGGATTTTCAACCGTTTCATCAATAATTATAGAACCNTCACTNCTTCCTGTTTCAACTCCTTCCGCCCAATTATCATGNTCATAAATTGAAAGATCTGAAAATTGNGCATTNGGCCATCGTGCCATTACCATTTGATTATTCCCAACAAAAAGTTGAGTTATAGTAGAGGTAAAACTTTCTATTTTTTTAATANGAGTTGAACCTATTTTATCATCTAACCAGGTATTAGATATTGGGATAGTCCCATCAATAATTACTTTTTCATCATTGTAGTTTGATATTAGTGTCTTATTGCTAGAGGTTGCATCTAAATTATTTAGAGTTAAGTCCTCATGATATACGCCATGTCTTATATAAATTTTGTCTCCTGCGGAAATAACTGATATTGCTTTCCCTATTGTCAGAAAAGATGTGTTTAAACTTGTCCCATTGTTTGAATCATTGCCTGACTTTGAAACATAATAGGAAGTCTGAGAATAACTAAAAAGTATTCCCAAAAAGAAGTATAAAAAAGTTGCTANAAACCTAATNCNAAAAATTTATGGATAAAATTAAAAATTATTATTCATAAGTAAATATTTNCNCTTNTAGNTCTANATTAGNATTCAATATCNTATNTAAAAAAAANTTGAAATTAAATATTTGAAATTCATAAACTAAAAGTATATTTTTGAATCAAGCATTAATATTTTATCTATGAAAAAAAATAAATCTCGTCGGAATTTTATTAAAAAAAGTGCGCTTATTGGATCTGGTCTTTTTATTATACCACGCAATGTTCTTGGAGGCAAAGGCTATACTGCACCAAGTGATCAACTCGCTGTTGCAGCTGTTGGATCTGGAGGAAAAGGGACATCTGATATAAATAATGCATACAACAAAGGAAAAAATAGAGTTGTTGCGCTATGTGATGTACATCCTGAATATGCAAAAAAATCTATGGATCGATTCCCTGATGCTAAAATCTATAAAGACTACAGGGTAATGCTTGAAAAACAAAAAGATATTGATGCCGTAACTATATCAACCCCTGATCATACTCATGCTGTAGTTACTCATGCTTGTATGGAAAGAAAACTTCATGTTTATGTTCAAAAACCTTTAACCCATACTATTGCCGAAGCAAGGCTTCTTAGAAAAGCAGCAAAAGAAAATAAGGTAGTTACACAAATGGGTAATCAAGGAGGTTCTAATCCTGGTGTTGAAAAAGTTCAGGAATGGATAGATCAGGGCAAAATTGGGGAAATACAAAAAATCAATGCTTGGACAAATCGTCCGGTATGGCCTCAAGGGAAAAATTTACCTAAANCAAATGAAANTGAGAAACCAGAAGGGCTTGATTGGGATCTTTGGTTGGGTCCAGCTAAAAAAAGATCATATTCTCCTGGTCTGCATCCATTTTCTTGGAGAGGATATTGGGACTATGGAACTGGGGCTTTAGGAGATATGGCTTGCCATATTCTTGATGTTCCATATAAAACATTAAAACTTGGATACCCTAATAGTGTGGAATGTACTACTTCAACTACNTATAGTGTGATGTGGAATGTGGATTATGCGCCTGAGGGGTGCCCTCTTTCTTCGGTTGTTACTTTGCGATATGATAGTAGCCCATATGCTAAAAATGGCATAGAATTAGTTTGGATGGATGGAGGCATTACTCCAAATGTTCCTGATCTACTTGGAGACGACTTTTTTACAAAACGTGAATCAAGTAACCTTTCAATGATGATAGGAAATAAAGGNGTCATAACAGCAGAGGTATATGGTAATAACCCTACATTATATCAANCAGGAGAAAAACCAATAGTTTTTAATACCAGTAATGTAAACTTGGATGAATTGCATAACACTAAATGGACTGAAGCCTGTAAAGCTGGTTATAATAGTAAAGAACATTTAGCCCTTACATCTTCTTTTGAATATTCAGGACCATTTACAGAGACTGTATTAATGGGTAATTTAGGGCTAAGAAGTCGAATGTTAACAAAGAGGGATTTAAGAGGAAGAAATATTTTTTATGGTAGAAAAAAATTGCAGTGGGATGGGCCTAATATGAAAATTACAAATTTTGAAGAAGCCAATAAATTTGTAACTAAGTCCTATCATAATGGATGGAAAATCCCTGTGTAATAAAAAAATTAAAAGTTGGATGAACATTTCCTAAGTGCCAGAAATGAGATAAAGTCTTTTGGATACCAAATAATTTCTGAAGACTTCAATAGGCCTTGGGGAGGTTTTTTAGTAATTGACGAGAATCAGTCTCAAAAGTTTTCGAATCAATTTTTTGACGGTTTAAAAATAGAATCTCTTCAAATAACAGAGAGATTGAGNCCTAAAGTTTTAATCATAAATCCAAATTCAAAATTGTCATGGCAATATCATCTTCGCCGTGCTGAAATTTGGTCTATTCATAAAGGCCCNGTGGGAATAATCAGATCAAAAAATGATTNCCAAAATAATATGGAAATAATTGATTCAGGAAATNAGATCAAAATAAAACAAGGAGAAAGACATCGAATAATAGGTTTAAAAANTCCTGCTATAATTGCTGAAATATGGCAGCATACTGATCCAAAAAACCCTTCAAACGAAAATGACATTATTCGATTAGAGGATGATTTTGGAAGATAACCTATCCCTATTGTTTTTTTTTCTTCAAAAAGAAATAAGTATCTTATTTGAAATAAAAATATTGAGCGTAGTAGAAAAAATTAGATCATGTTAAAGTCTTTTAAAAAAATACTTTTTTTATTGCTAGTGCCATCAGTTTTATATTCACAAACTGAACCTTTGTTTAAGGCTCCTAAAGACCTTTATTTAACAGCTACTGATTTACATATTCATACGGTTTTCTCTGACGGATCTGTTTGGCCTGATATTCGTTTAAGAGAGGCCCTAAGAGAAGGATTAGATCTCATCGCTATGACAGATCATCTAGAGTATCAACCGCATAAAGAAGATATCCCCCATCCTGACAGGAATAGATCTTATCAAATCGCTAGTGAATTGGCTAAAGGACAAGAAAAATTAAGAGTCATTAATGGTGCTGAAATAACTCGCGAAATGCCCATAGGGCATATAAACGCAGTGTTTATTAAAGATGCAAATAAACTATTAAGAAATGATGCTGTTTCATCAATAAATGAAGCAAATGCTCAGGAAGCTTTTCTTTTTATGAATCATCCAAATTGGGATGCGCAAAGATCTGATGGTATTGCAAGACTTAGTCCAGTACATGAAGATTTAATCAAGAAAAAATTGATTCACGGAGTAGAAGTTGTAAATGAGACTACTTTTTCAGAAGAGGCTCTTAAAATTGCACTTGAAAGTAATCTTACAATTATTGGAAATTCTGATATACATGGTCTTACAGACTGGTTGTTTGAAATTCCGGAAGGAGGTCACCGACCTATAACTTTTGTCATATCTGAAGGAGGGGAAATTAATCAGATTAAAGAAGCTCTTTTTAAAGGCAAAACTTTTGTGTGGTTTAAAGATCTTTTAATTGGTAAAGAGGAGAATTTATTACCTGTTATTGAATCAAACCTATTAGCAGAAAACTTGAAATACGAAAAGGGTAAACAAATTGGTGAATTTACTCTCACAAATCATTCTTCTGCAATTTTGAATCTTAGATATACTGGTTCTTTTAGTTTTCATGAAGACGGGAAAATATTTCAAATTCCTCCCCGTTCTAAAAAAGTTTTAAAAATTAAAACATTAACTAATTTAGACAATATTGATCTCCCTTTTGAATTAATGAATGGAATTGTTGCTCCCGATCAAAATCTTAAGTTTAAATTAATAGTTAGCAAGAATTAATCACATAACTAAAATGGTAAAATACATTCTATCAACCTTGTCGTTTTTTATGTTAAATGAGTCCATAGGACAAACCGTTGTTGATGAAATTTTATTGCCTAGAGAAATTAATGAAACATCAGGGCTAGANTTTTTTGGTAATAATTTTATAACCCATAACGATTCAGGCGGGCTCCCAGTTCTTTATGAATTTGATAAAAAGGGGGACTTATTAAATAAGTTTGAAATTATAGATTGCGGAAAAAATGATGATTGGGAAGATATAACATCTGATGGAGAATTTACTTTTGTTTCAAATACAGGAAATAATTTTGGGAAAAGAAAAAACCTAAATATAATTATGCTTGATCCTAAGAAAAAATTTAAGTGCTTTGGTACTATAAATATTGAATACAAGTCTCAAAAATCTTTTGATAGAAGATCAAAACATCCATACGATGCAGAGTCTCTTGCCGCAACATCTGAAAAATTAATTTTGTTTTCAAAAAATAGAGAGAGTTATACTACTGAACTGTATTTTATTCCAAAAACTCCTGGGTCATATAACCTTAGTCCTTCAAAAAGTTTATCTGTNGGCTCATTAATTACTGGGGCAGATTACAATGAATCATTAAATACTATAGCCCTTGTTGGCTACAATACAGATGGTGATCAATTCCTCTATAAAATCAATAATTTTGATTCTNAAAATCTTGACAAGATCTCCTTTATCAGATATAATCTTCCAATTAAAAATGCTCAGATTGAAGCCATNAAAATAATTAANGNCTCNACCTTTTGGATAACTTCTGAAGATGAAGGAGTNGGNTATCCAAGATTGTTTAAAATAANAATCTAAAAATTANTANAACTCTTTTTTAAAAAACCCTTNCATTTTTTTATCTTNAANAAAAATATNTNTCATGNCCTTTAGAACAANATCAACCTCNATACTAACTNTTTTATTTATTATATCCGTCCTTTTCATTGGGTGTGAAAAAGAAGCAAAAAAAATTAGATTCGCTGTTATCAAATACCAACAAGAAACTTGTACTTTTTGTCCTGGTGGAGATGCAGGAATTAAAGATTGGACAACTAATGGTCCCTATCTCAAAGGAGAGAAGCTTGTGAATTATAACAATGGAGAACCTAATTCTAACTATATCGCTGGTTTTGTCCATGAAACGAAAGTTTATAAAGATGTTGAGGTAATTGGGATAAATTCTCCAGATTTTGTTTTTGGAGGCTCTTCTAGGAGTTGGAATACAAGAGAAAGTTTTGAATACTTTATGGAGATAATTTTGGATGATTTAAAAAGTAAACTCCCAGTAGATGGAGTATATCTAGCTTTGCATGGAGCCATGGCTGTAAGAGAAATTCCAAGACCTGAAGCTGAAATTGCAAAAAGAGTAAGAGAGCTCGTTGGACCCAATGTACCTATTGCTGCATCTTTTGACCTTCACGGCAATGAAGATAAGGAGTTTTTAGATTGGGCAGATGCTGCTTTTGTAACAAAAAGATTTCCTCATTACGATGCTTTTCTGCAAGGAGAAAGGTCTGCTAATTTCTTATACAGAACTGTTAATGGACTATATAAATCAACC
>NZZH01000014.1 GCA_002702405.1 Flavobacteriaceae bacterium
TAAATGAAAATATATTTCAGATAATTGATTTTGTAAACTCTTTCTTAGAAACAGAAAATGATAAAACTACACTTGTTTCAAAAATAGTTTATGAAAAAAATCCATATTATGGTCTGAATGACCTCCCATCTTTNCTNAGNCCTTTNAGNGATGACTTTCTNAATGAAATTACTTTTTTAAAAGNTTACTTACATTATTTTTTGAGTANTAANNTNACNATTGATTTGAGNNAAAATCATTGGATATTAACNGGTTTNCANACNTANATNATAATAAAATACATAGAAAAATTTCATCCANANNAAAAATTTTTAGGAAGAATTTCAAGTCTTGGAATAATGAAGTTGTANAATATCTCAACAGTTGACTTTAATGATAGTTTTTTACTNTATTCTGANTTTGTAAAACGTGCAAATCTTCAGCAAGCAGATATANCTNCTAANAATGAGCTTACAAGNTTNAATGAAAGAATTGCATCTCCATATCATATTGGNCTAGGANTTAGATANNTAGAAGAATATNTAGGGGNAAATGTTNTTAAGAAGGGAATTANAAAATTTCTNAAAGATCCNTTNAATNAATCNTTCAGGGNCTCTATTNTCTCAAATACTAANNAAGATCTTANTTGGTTCTTTGATGATTATNTAGGAAAACGNGAGTCTTTTGANTTATCTATTGAAAAGNTAGAAATTAAAGAAAATAATATTACAATTGAAGTCTTAAATAANAAAGGNTCTATTATTCCNTATACTGTCGGTCAATTAAGAAATGATAGTTTAGTTGATTTAANGTGGATAAANCCAAAAAATAATACNACTAAAATAACTTTAGAATATCTTGACTCTGATTATATTTCTGTAAATCCAAGTTTAAGATTTCCTGAAATNAANAGAAGNAATAACTGGANATACTTAAAAAGAAAAATTAAACCGATCCAATTTAATTTTTTTAAGGACTATGAGTCTCCAAAAAGAGAGCAGATATACTATAATCCCATCATGAATTATAATTATTACGATGGTTTTTCTCTAGGTTCTAGGTTTCACAATAAGGGAATTAAAATGCAAAAATTTACTTTTGAGCTTATGCCAGAGTATTCAACTAATCAGGAAACAATTGTTGGATTGATTAAAGGTCAACTTAATTTGTTTAATGAAAAAAGCAAAAATTATCGTACCCAAATTAATCTCTATGCAAGCAGTTATCATTACAAGTTAAATTCAAGGTATAGAGTAATAGTCCCTGGAATATCAACTTTTATAAGAACTCCTGAGTTCAGATCAAACAAAGGACAGGCTTTTAGTTTATTTTATTATAGTGTCTTTAGGGAAAATCTAAATGACTCTGAAATAAATCCAAATTATAACATATTAAGTGCAAAATATTTGTATTCTAATAAAACAGCAATAAAACATTTCACAATTAAAAGTAATTTTGAGACATCTAAAGGATTTGGTAAAATAGATTTTACGACTGATTACAGAAAACTCTTCCCAAGTGGGCGACAAATTAGTGGTCGATTATTTATAGGTAAATTTCTATGGCATAATAGAACTGATACTAGTTATTTTGATTATAATCTCAACAGGCCTACTGACTATCTATTCAATTATAATTATTTCGGCAGGTCTGAAGAGCAAGGAGTTTTTAGTCAACAATTTGTAATGGCAGAAGGTGGATTTAAATCAAAATTTGAAACCTCTTCAGCCAATGACTATATCATTTCTACAAACTTTACAGTTGGACTATGGAAGTTTGTTGAATTATACTCTGATTTAGGAGTTATAAAAAATTTAGGGTCATCATCAAAAGGTTTTTTTGACTCCGGTATAGGATTAAATTTCATACCTGATTATCTTCAACTTTACTTTCCTTTTTACTCATCAAATGGTTGGCAAATTAATGGCAAAAGTTATGAAGAGAAAATAAGATTTGTTTTATCTATCGATCCTGATCAATTAATGTCTCTTTTTTCAAGAAGGTGGTTTTAATTATATAAAAATTCATTTCCGTATTTATTTTAATAATTTTTATAAAATATTGTAAATTTGTCCCCCCCCTATGAAGCCGAATATTAAGGAACATAACGCTATTATAAGCTTTGAGGATTATAAAAAAAAAGTAATTCAAGATTATAAACTAGTTGTATTAAGTAGGCAATGTAGCATTTTAGGTCGTAGAGAAGTTTTAAATGGTAAAGGAAAATTTGGAATTTTTGGCGATGGCAAAGAATTGCCTCAAGTGGTTTTAAATCACTTTTTTCAAAAAGGCGATTATCGAGCAGGTTATTATCGTGATCAAACCCTTTTAATGGCTCAGGGCCTGCTAGATACAGATAAATTTTTTGCTGCACTTTATGGGCATCCGGATTTGAAGTACGAGACAATGTCTGGAGGTCGTCAAATGGGAGCTCATTTTATGACTAGTAATATAGATCAAAACGGTAATTGGATTTCACAAAAGGATATATTTAATCATAGTGCAGATTTGTCACCAACTGCATCGCAAATGCCTAGATTAGTTGGATTGGCTCAAGCATCAAAGATTTATAGAAACCTTAATATAAAGGACCCCTCTAAGTTTTCCTCAAATGGAAATGAAATCGCCTGGGGTACTATTGGAAATGCTAGTACTAGTGAGGGAGTCTTTTTTGAGGCTATAAATGCCGCCGGCGTGCTTCAGATTCCAATGATTATCAGTGTGTGGGATGATGGTTATGGAATTTCTGTTGACAATAAACTTCAAACAACAAAAGAAAGTATTTCTGAAATCCTAAAAGGGTTTCAAAGAGATGATAAACTAAATGGTTTTGAGATACTAGTTGTTAAAGGTTGGAACTATCCAGAGTTAATAAAAACATACGAATATGCATCTAAATTAGCAAGAGAAAAGCATATTCCTAGCCTTATACATGTTACAGAACTTACTCAGCCTTTGGGGCATTCTACTTCTGGATCTCATGAACGTTATAAGTCAAAGAAAAGATTAGAATGGGAACAAAAATTTGATTGTAATCTTAAAATGAAAGATTGGATCCTATCAAATGGTATTTCAAATGAAAAATATTTAAATGAATTAGAACTAGAAATCAAAGAAGAAGTAAGAGAATCCAGAATTCAATCATGGAGAAATTATCAAAAACCAATTGTTAAATTAAGAAAAGAACTTAATGAATTTGCTGAAAAAATTCCGTTCATTTTAAAAAATGATATATCAAATCAATTGTTAAACAATTTAAATAAGAAAACTGATCTTTTATATAAGGATATTATTTCTGTCTCTAGAAGAATAAATTATTTGTTATCGGAAAACAAAGACGATCAAATATTATTATTTAAAAAGTGGTTGAGTGATATTAATTTAAGTTTAAATGAAAAGTATTCCTCAAGACTCTATAGTGAGGGTATAAACTCGCCTATGAAAGTCAAAGAAATTCCTGTTATATATGACAAGGATCCTTTAGTTACTGATGGAAGTATAATTCTGAAAAATAATTTTGATGCCCTTCTCAATAAATATGATAAATTATTGATTTTTGGAGAAGATACTGGTAAAATTGGTGGGGTAAATCAAGGTTTAAAGGGTTTACAAGAAAAATATGGTGAAAATAGAGTTAGTGATACAGGCATAAGAGAATCTACAATAATTGGACAAGGAATTGGTTTAGCATTTCGGGGACTCAGACCAATTGCTGAAATACAATACNTAGATTATATTCTATATTGTATTCAAACCCTAAGTGATGATTTAGCTACTTTAAGTTATCGAACTGTTGGCAGACAAGTTGCTCCATTAATAATTCGAACNAGAGGACATCGCCTGGAGGGTATATGGCATTCTGGATCTCCAATGGGTGCATTGACAAACTTATTAAGGGGNATTTATATACTTGTCCCCAGGAATATGATTAAAGCAGCAGGCTTTTACAATACTTTGATGAGGTCTAATCAACCCGCAATAGTCATAGAACCACTTAATGCATATCGACTTAAAGAAAAAATGCCTAAAAATTTAGGGGAATTTTGTATTCCTATTGGTGAAATTGAAATTATCAAAGAAGGAAAAGATATTACAATAGTGTCTTATGGATCGACATTAAAAATTGTTAGCACTGTAGCTTTTGAATTGGAAAAAGTTGGAATTAATTGTGAAGTAATAGATATTCAAACTCTAATACCCTTTGATCAATCCAAGAAAATTAGAGGAAGTCTTTCAAAAACAAATAGATTACTAATAGTAGATGAGGATGTCCCAGGTGGAGGATCCTCATATATACTTCAAGAATTACTTAAAAAACAGAACATATACAATCTTTTAGACAGTGCTCCTGAATTATTAACTGCAAAAGAACACAGACCTCCATATGCTGAAGATGGAGATTACTTTTCTAAACCTTCAAAAGAAGATGTTTTTGAAAAGATAATTTCAATAATGCATGAGGTAGATCCAAATAAGTACCCTTTATTAGATAATTAAAGTTCATTTTAAAATTTTAATCAATAAATCTTGTAATATATTTTTTTGATTAATTACTCTGTTAGCAACACCTTTACTTTTTAAATCTGCTTCCAAAATATATTCAAGAATTTTTGAGATCTGTTTCATTGTATACTTTTTAGATGCATAATAATAATCTTTTATAAAGAAAGGATTTACGCCCATTATTTTAGGAGCATCAGATTTATTTTCTATAGATTTATAGATCATAAGNCGTTTATAAAAGTTGTGCATACCGCCTAATGTCATAATAATTGTAGAGCTTTTTGAGTCATTAAAAAGATAATTNCTTATTTGGAAACATTTACTAAAATTCCTGTCTCCAAGAGCTTTATATAGTTCGAAATTGTTAAATTTTTTACTAAAACCAACNTGCTTTTCTATTATTTCTGGTGTAATTAAAGCTCCCTCTGAAAGAATAATTTTGAGTTTTTCAATTTCTTTCATAATNTTTGAGAGATCATTTCCTATAGAATTATGTAATATTTCAATTGAATTGTGGTCTATATTAAGCTTACTCCTTTTTATTTCAAAACCTAACCATTTCTTGATTTCAGAGTCATATAGTTCTCTGCTTTCATAGACAACACCATTTTTATTAGCAGCTTTATATAGCTTACTCCTTTTATCAAATGATTTATGTTTATAACAAAAAATTAAAATTGTATTCTTCTGGGGATTTAGAACATAATTTGCTAAAACATCATGAGAGTGCTTAATATTTTGAGCTTCTCTGACAATAACAAGATTATAAGAAGAAATCATAGGGAATCGCTTAGCAGATTCTATGATTTGCGAAATTTCAACATCTTTCCCATAAAAAACAGAATAATCAAATTCNCGATTTTGATCGTTTATAAGTTTATCTGTAATGAAAAATTCGAATTTGTCAATAAAATATGATTCGGTACCAGATAATAGGTAAAAAGTTGAATAGTCTCCCTCATTTACATTAGAAATTAATTTATTAAAGTCATCCATGTTAAAAAATTATATGCATTTTTGTAGAATGAATAGGTTAAACTTTCCCTTCTTTAAACTACCTATTAAAAATAATGAAAATAAAAAGTTTATTTTTGATTTTATAAGAAAAAAATGGGTGGCATTAACTCCTGAAGAATGGGTTAGGCAAAATACAATTTCATATCTAATCAAATCAAAAAAATATCCAAAAAGTCGTCTAAAAGTTGAGGGGGAAATTACTTTAAATAGCATAAAAAAGAGATATGATATCATAGCATTTGATAAAAAATATGAAATTGATGTCCTGGTTGAATGCAAATCCCCAACAAGCAAAATATCTAAAAAAGTTTTTGATCAAATTGCCTTGTATAACCTTAAGATTTCAAGTAAATACCTTATGATAACTAATGGAATAAAGCACTATTTTTGTCAAATGGATTATAAAAAAAAGCTATATATATTTTTAGATGATCTGCCAAATTACAATTCAAAACTGAAGTGAAAACAGCTTTGATGATACTTAACTATAATGGAATAAAGTTTTTAAAAAACTTTATAGGCCCTATAGTTGAAAATTCTCCTGAAGCAACTATTTNTCTAATTGATAATGGTTCAACCGACAATTCCGTTAGCTATTTAAAAAAAAATTTTCCTGAAGTGAAGCTTATATCACACAAAAAAAATCTTGGTTTTTGTGAGGGATATAATAAAGCTGTTGAAAAAACTGATGCAGAGCTAATTTGCTTTATGAATAACGATCTTAGTGTAAAAAATAAATGGCTTCAACCAATAATTAACCATTTTAAAAATAATCCAAAAACTGTTATTGCTCAACCTCATATTTTAGACATNAAAAAACCTGATCATTTTGAATATGCTGGAGCTGCNGGTGGGTTTATTGATCGCTTAGGATATCCATATTGNAGGGGAAGAGTTTTTAATACNATAGAAAAAGATTTAGGACAATTCAATAAAACNCAAAAAATTTTTTGGGCTAGTGGAGCCTGTTTTTTTATAAGAAAAGAAACATTTNAATCTTTAGATGGGTTTGATTCTGATTTTTTTGCTCATCAAGAAGAAATTGATCTTTGNTGGAGAGCTTTTAACCAAGGGTTTGATGTTTTTTCTATTGGAGAATCTAAAGTTTTTCATTTAGGAGAAGGAACACTGCAAAGCTCTCCAAAAAAAACCTTCTTAAATTTCAGAAATAGTCTTCTTTCGCTTTTAAAAAATCTCCCTGAAAAAAGATTTCAAAGAATTTTTGAGCGTTTTTTATGGGACTATTTGGCTTTTTTCTTTTTCCTTNTAAAATTNAANCCACTNGATNCNTTNGCNNTTTTAAAAGCACATTTNTCTTTTTTTCTCTTNTTAANTAAAATAAAAAANAAGAGNANTTNTAATTCAANNAATAAANNATATTTTACAATTAAGAATCTNCCCTTTAAATATTTTATANTTGGCAAAAAGAAATTCTCCTCTCTATCAANGAATTTCTAATTTTATATTAATTTTGCGAATGTTTTAAACCTTATTAATAAAATGCTATGAGAAAAATATCCCTATTACTGCTTACAATTTTTATACTANTAACTTCATGTATTTCTCAAAAAAAATATCTTGAGCTTGAAGATCTCCAGAGAAATACTAAAAGTCTTNTNGATACAGCNACAATAAAACTTAATTCATGCAANGAGGAAAAAGAAACTGCCCTTGCTAATTTGTCTTCAATGCAAGATCAAGTCCGATTTTTGAAATCAAANAACCAAGACTTAATAAATAATCTTGGAAACCTTACTACTCTTTCCCAAAAAGGTGCTGAAAATCTTGAAAAATCTTTAGAAAGNATGAAAGAAAAAGACCTTCGCATTCAAAATATGCAAGATGCTGTTACTAAAAAGGATTCNGTTACTCTAGCTCTGGTNACNAGTTTAAAAGGAGTTCTTGGNAATCTAAGTGATGATGACATTGAAATAAATGTAGAAAAAGGAGTNGTTTATGTTTCTATTTCTGANAAATTATTATTTAATAGTGGAAGTTATAATGTTACNCAAAGAGCTAAAGAAGTTCTNGGTAAAGTAGCAAAAGTAGTAAATGATAAACCTGAAATTGAATTNATGGTAGAAGGTCATACAGATAATGTGCCAATTAAAATTGAAGGTATAGAAGATAATTGGGACTTAAGTGTTAAAAGAGCTACATCGGTTATAAGAATCCTACAAAATGATTTTGATGTAAAGCCTGAAAGAATGACTGCTTCTGGTAGAAGTTATTATATTCCCTTATATGATAATGATTCACCTTCAAATAGAGCAAAAAATAGAAGAACTAGGATTGTCGTTCTTCCAAAGCTTGATCAATTTTATGATTTGATAGAACAAGGAATGGGGAATTAAATATTTAAGGCTGTCGAAAGGCAGCTTTTTTTTATATGACTATTTAATTATTTTCAATTTAGCAAAACGTAGCAATAAACTTTTTGANCCTGATTTTTGAAANNTTATNANAGCTTTTTTATTACTTCCATTACCCTCNATTTTAATTACCACTCCAATTCCNAATCTATCATGCTTTACATTATCTCCAATTGAAATAGATATACCGTTATTAAATTGATTAGAAGTCTTTATGGATGTGTCAATTCTTGACAATCTCTTTTTTGTCTTTAAGCCAACAAATTTCAGAGGTTCTTTTTTTATCGGTTTTTTTTGAATTTTTCTATAAAATTCAAACGCATTGTTTTCTTCATATTCAACATATTTTGGATCAATCTCTTTTAAAAATCTACTAGATTCAGAATCAATTAATTTACCCCACCTATATCTTGACTGAGCAAATGATATAAAAATCATTGATTTAGCCCTTGTAAGAGCAACATAAAACAATCTCCTCTCCTCTTCAAGATCAGATCTGGAACTTAAACTTAAAGCAGATGGAAAAAGGTCTTCTTCTAAACCGACTATGAAAACTATTGGGAATTCTAATCCTTTAGCTAAATGAATGGTCATAAGAGAAACTCTGTCAGTTTCATTTTCAATGTTTTTATCAAAATCCGTTGCTAAAGCAATGTCCTCAAGAAATTCCTCTAAACCTCCTGAAGAGTCTGCAATCTCTTTTTGAGATTCAACAAAATCACGAATACCGCTGAGTAATTCTTGAATGTTTTCTGTTTTAGCTATTGAATCAATTGTACTTTCTTTTTTTAATTCTTCTAAGAAATTGGTTTTTTTTATAATAATGTCAACCATCTCAAAAGGATTTAGCTTATTTCTTTGCAATTGAAGAGATTTAATAAATATTATAAAGTTTTCGATTTTAAGAAGTGTCTTATCGGGTATAGAAAATTTTAATTCTTTACTTTTTTCAAGAGCCTGAAAAAAGGAAATATTGTTATCTCTTGCTCCAACAAGGATTTTGTCAATTGTAGTTGAACCAATTCCTCTTGTTGGATAATTAATGATTCTTTTAAGGCTTTCTTCATCACTGGGGTTAACTATAACCCTTAAATAAGCGATTATATCCTTTATCTCTTTTCTCTGATAAAAAGATAGACCACCATATATTCTGTAGGGAATCAAAGATTTTCTAAAAGCATCTTCAATACTTCTTGACTGAGCGTTTGTTCTATATAAAACAACAAAATCATTATTGTTTTTCTTATTCTTACTTATAATGTTTTTAATCGTTTTTGATACCAATCTAGCTTCTTCTCCATCCGTTAAGCATTTCCTTATTTTTATCTTTTGACCTTCATCGTTAGCAGTCCAAACGATTTTATCAATTTTATTCTTATTGTTTTGAATTACTGAGTTGGCAGCATTGACAATGTTTTTTGTTGATCTGTAATTTTGTTCTAATCTGTATATTTTAACATCTGAGTAATCTTTTTGAAAATCTATAATGTTTCTAATGTTTGCTCCTCTGAAACTATAAATACTTTGGGCATCATCTCCAACAACACATATATTTTGGAATTTATCGGATAATGATTTAATAATAATATATTGAGAATGATTAGTATCTTGATATTCATCGACTAAAATATAACGAAATTGATTCTGATATTTTGCCAGAACCTCTGGATAAAGATTCAATAATTCATTTGTTTTTAAAAGAAGATCATCAAAATCCATTGCACCTGAACGAAAGCATCTTTCAACATATTCTTTATAAACTTCACCCATTTTAGGTCTCCTTGAAACCAAATCATATTCAACTAATTCTGAGTTGTTTTGATATGCATTAACAGTTATAAGATTATTTTTAAACATTGAAATTCTGTTTCTTATTTCCTTATATTTATATAAATCTTTATCCAAAGAAAAATCTTTAATTATAGACGAAATAACTCGATCTGAGTCTTGAGTGTCATATATTGTGAATCTCCTGTCGTAACCCAACTTATCAGCTTCATTTCTTAAAATTCTTGCAAAAATTGAATGAAAAGTACCCATCCAAATATTTTTTGCCTCATTCCCGCCTACTAGAGATATAATCCGTTCCTTCATTTCACGAGCTGCTTTATTAGTAAATGTTAAAGCAAGAATAGAAAAAGGATCGACCCCTTTCAGCATTAAATTTGTTATTCTATGAGTTAGAACTCTTGTTTTACCAGATCCGGCTCCAGCTACAACGATCATGGGCCCATCTTTATGAACAACAGGGGCCAATTGTGATTCGTTTAGTTCTGACAAATGACTAAAATCTTTATCCATATAAAAACCTTAAGAAACTATATTTAATTTTTTGGCGTGATTGAATCCCTCAGACCACCACTTTTCCATTTTTTCTTTTTCAAAAATTAAAGAATTATTTGTTAAAACCTTTGGAGTATAATATAAATTTATTTTGGCCTTCTTTTTATAAGCCATAAGTTCTCCAATTTTAATGTTTTGAGACTCAATTTTATCTGTCATAAAACTAAAAACTGAGGTTAATGCNTGGAAAGCATTTCTTGAATGCAACCTATTTGTGTATTGAAATTCAGTGTCTAAAATGATGGCATCCACATAGTTAGATCCAATTCGAATTGCTTCTTCAATTGAAATAATTGTACCCAGACCTCCATCTGCATATTCACATCCTTCTTTGACTGATAAACTCATAAATGGAACATANTTACAAGAAAGCCATATCCAATCTAAGTAATCATGATATGAAAAATTTTTGAGTCTTTTATATTCTACTTTATTTCTTGATAAATTAGAAACTGTAATAAAAACTTCCTTATTTGATTCTTTAAGTTTTTTAAAGTCTTCAAGTGTAATTGCTTCTTCAATAGTTTTTCTCAAATTATTGCTCTCTCCAAAAGTTTTTTTACCTCTTATAAAGTTTTTAATAACATTCAAGTGATTTATACTTATTGATTCAATTTCACCCTTCTTTTTTATTTTAAATGGAGAATTATCAAAAATTTTTTCTTGAGTAACTTGGGTAAATAAGTTTTTGAGGATTTGGATTTTTTTTAATGCCAAATGTGTTACTAATAAACTGCCCGTTGAAGTACCTATGTATATATCATAATCATTGTTCATTTTATCAATTAAATACTCGGCTACACCACCTGCAAAAGCACCTTTACTTCCCCCTCCTGAAATTACTAAAGCACGCATTTAAGGTTTATATTGTTTTTATCCTAAATTAGAAGAAGTTTTTAAGAATTCAAATTGAAATTAAATAATTAATTAACATTAGCAGATAAAAATGGATCCCTTGCAAACTTCAATTGAATATCTTAAAGGAGTAGGTCCCAATAGAGCTGATTTATTAAAAAAAGAACTTAAAATATTCACTTTCCAAGATCTACTTTATTTTTTTCCAAATCGATACATTGATAGAAGCAGATTTTATAAAATTTCTGAATTGCCTAAAAACAATTCTGAAGTACAATTAAAGGGTGAAATAACTAATATTGAAATAATTTCTCAAAAATCAGGTAAAAGACTCGTTGCGATTTTTTCGGATGGTGAAAACACAATGGAACTTTTATGGTTTCGAGGATATAAATGGATTAATCAAAGTCTAAAAAAAAATGTTCCATACATATTATTTGGAAGGGTAAACTGGTTCAAAGGAAAACCAAGTATACCTCATCCAGAAATGGATCTTGAGTCAGATTTCATTAAAAAACCATCACAAATTCTAAAACCAATTTATCCAAGCACTGAAGCACTTTTATCAAGAGGTATATCTCAAAAAGTAATATTTAATTTATTAATTAATCTCTTTCAAGGGCTGAAAACCAATTTAGCTGAAAGTTTACCTGAGCACTTAATAAAAAAATACAATTTTATAAGTAAACATCAGGCAATTAGAAATATTCATTTTCCAANAAATCAAAAGAGTCTTTCAATGGCACAAGAAAGATTAAAATTTGAAGAATTCTTTTTTATTCAACTCCAATTAATAATAAAGAATAATAGAAGAAAGAAGAAAATAAAAGGTTTTAAGTTTAAAAAAGTTGGAGATGGCTTTAATTCTTTTTTTAAAAATAATTTGAGTTTTGAACTAACAAACGCACAAAAAAAAGTAATAAAAGAAATAAGAAAAGACCTAGGCAGTGGGGGACAAATGAATAGATTATTACAAGGTGATGTTGGCTCTGGTAAAACCATAGTGGCNTTAATGTCCATGCTAATTGCTTTTGANAATGGTTATCAATCATGTCTAATGGCTCCAACAGAAATCTTAGCCCAGCAACATTTTCAATCATTAAAANATTTTTTAATAAACCTGAATATAAGTGTTGATATTTTGACAGGTAATTCAAAAAAATCCCATAGAAATTCAATTAACAAAGATCTAAAAAAAGGAAAACTAAATATACTTATTGGAACGCATTCGATAATTGAAGAGAAAGTGACTTTTTTAAATCTAGGTCTTGCAATAATTGATGAACAACACAGATTTGGAGTTGCTCAACGAGCAAAATTGTGGAAAAAAAATCTAACTCCTCCACATATTTTAGTTATGACTGCAACTCCTATACCAAGAACTCTTTCAATGACTTTGTACGGAGATCTTGATGTCTCAGTTATTGATGAATTGCCCCCTGGGAGAAAAGAAATTAAAACTTACCACCAATTTGATTCAAATCGATTAAAAGTTTATAAGTTCATCAAAGAAGAGATTAAAAGCGGCGCTCAGATATATATTGTTTATCCACTTATCCAGGAATCTGAAAAAATGGACTATAAAGATCTAATGGATGGATATGAAAGTATAACTAGGTACTTTCCTCAACCAGAGTTTCAAATTAGTGTTGTACATGGAAAAATGAAAAGTCCAGACAAGGAATATGAAATGAACCGTTTTCTAAAAGGAGAAACTAATATAATGGTTGCTACAACAGTTATTGAGGTAGGAGTTAATATAACTAATGCTTCAGTAATGATTATTGAAAGTTCGGAAAGATTTGGACTCTCACAACTACATCAACTTAGAGGAAGAGTTGGCAGAGGAAATAAACAAAGTTATTGTGTGTTAATGAGTAATAACAAGTTAAACGAAGATGCAAAAAAGAGATTAAAGACCATGACAGAAACTAATGATGGATTCAAAATAGCAGAAACTGATCTAAGTATTAGGGGGCCTGGAAACATAATGGGAACAGAACAAAGTGGAATTCTTAAATTAAAAATAGCTGATATAGTTAATGATAACTTAAAACTAAAAATTGCAAGAAATGAAGCAATTGAAATTGTAAAAAAAGATCCCAACCTTATGCTCAATGAAAATAAAATCATAAGAAAAACTCTTTTTACAATGAAAGCATATAAAAATATGTGGAATTACATAAGTTAAAAATAAAACTTCTACACTTAAGATTATTATATTTGCAAATAGCAATTCTTGCTTCTCTATGAAAATATCATACAACTGGATTAATCAATTTTTAAAAACAAAAATTCCTTATTTAAAAGTTTCTGAAATGCTTACCTCAATAGGCCTAGAGGTTGAAGGTGTGGAAAGTTTTTCAACAATTAAAGGAGGGCTTAAAGATGTAATTGTAGGAGAAATATTGTCGTGTGAAAAGCATCCAAACGCTGACCGATTAAAGGTTACTCAAGTTAATCTAGGTGATAAAATAGCTCAAATTGTTTGTGGAGCTCCCAATGTAGGGAAAGATCAAAAAGTAGCTGTTGCAACTGTGGGGTCAATACTATATGACAATAAAGGAAATCACTTTAAAATTAAAAGAACTGTAATTAGAGGCGAAGAAAGTAATGGGATGATTTGTGCTGAAGATGAACTGGGGATCGGAAGTTCGCATGAAGGTATAATTATTCTAGATAATAAACTCAAAGCTGGGACCCCATTAAGTAAAGTTTTTGATGTTGAAGAAGACTATGTTTTTAATATTGGTCTGACTCCAAATAGAGCTGATGCAATGAGCCATATGGGAGTAGCTAGAGATTTAAAAGCATTATTTAGTTTTAATAAAATTGGTTTTAAATGGAGTTATCCAGAAATAACAAAGTTAAAATTTNNAAAAAATAATAATTCAATTCCTATTGATATTCAAGAACCTGAATTAGTTGATGCATACCATGGCATTAGCATAAGCAATGTTACTGTTAAAGAATCTCCTGNTTGGTTAAAAAACAGATTAAAATCTATTGCTGTAACTCCGAAGAATAATATAGTTGATATTACAAATTACATATTACATGAAATTGGACAACCCTTGCATGCATTTGATTCAAAAAAAATAAATAAAGGAATAATTGTAAAAAAAATTAAGAAACAGAAAAAGTTTAAAACCCTGGATGGAATTGAACGGGAATTAGATCAAAATGATTTAATGATTTGCGACCATAAAAAACCTCTCTGCATAGCTGGAGTTATTGGTGGAGAGGAATCTGCTGTTGGAAACAAAACAAAAGATATTTTTCTTGAAAGTGCCTGTTTTAACTCTNTTTCAGTCAGAAAATCTGCAAAAAAATTTGGTTTAAATACTGATGCCTCTTTTAGATTTGAAAGAGGTGTTGATCCTGAAATAGGAATTTATGCCATTAAAAGAGCTGCTATTCTTATTCAGGAATTAGCNGGTGGAGATTTAGGTCAAATAACTTCTTTTGAAAATGAAAAAGATAAGAAAGAAGTAATTTTAAAATTTAATTATATAAATAAATTAGTAGGACAAAAAATTGAAAAAAATCAAATAATTGAAATTTTAACCTCACTAGANATGACTATAGATAAAATTGGTCAAGATGCTATAAAAGTTAATATTCCAAGATACAGAGTAGACGTAAATCGTCCTGCAGATTTAATTGAAGAAATATTGAGAATTTATGGATATGATAATATTGAAATGCCAAAGAAATTTAACAGTAATTCATATGACTATGAATCTAATAAAATACATAATTTCAATGACAATATTTCTCAAGTTCTAGTAAATCATGGATTCTATGAAACTATTAGCAACTCCATTAGCTCTCCAAAAAATAATGATTTAATAAGTGAGTCAAATGCTGTTAAAATAATCAATCCAATGGGCGTTGAGTTGTCTGAACTAAGAAATTCTTTAATTCCGAGTTGTTTAGAAGCAATAAAATTTAATTCTAATAGACAATCAAAAATTTTAAAAACTTTTGAATTTGGAAAGATTTATAAACCAATTAAAGATGATTTTAAAGAATCTAAATTACTATCAATTAGTTTAACTGGTAATGTTTTCGAAGATAACTGGAATGTTAAAAAACAACCTGACACCTTTTTTTACTTTAAAGGAATTATAGAAATGATGCTTTCAAATAAAATAAATAAATGGGAAGAAAAATTTGTTGAAAATAAGACTTTCCAAGAAGGTTTGGAATACATNATTAATGATGAAAAGNTTTTTGAGTTTGGATATTTAAGCAAAAGACTGTTAGATTTTTACTCAATTAAAGAAACTGTAATTTATGGCCAACTTCACCTAAACTCTGTATCTAAGTATTTAACAGATAAAGTGTATTTTAAAAATATTGGAAAATTCCCAATGGTAAAAAGAGATTTTTCTTTACTAGTGAATCAAAATGTATTTTTTAAAGACATTAAATTATTAGCTGAATCAACTGAAAAAAATATATTAAAAAAAGTTAAACTCTTCGATGTATACACAGGAGAAGAGTTGCCTGAGAATAAAAAATCATATGCAGTAAGTTTTTATTTTCAAGACAAAAATAAAACACTAACTGATCATTATGTAGACAGAATAATGGAAAAAATAAGAGTTAAANTACTTAAGGAAATAGGTGCAGAAATTCGTTAACTTAAAATAAATAAATGGTGATAAACTACGAAACTAACATTGAAAAAGTTCTTAAAAAAAGGNCAGNCAATAACCCTCCAAAATTTTATGATGTAATAAACAAAGAATTACGTGAAAACACATTTTTTANCCAGAATAAAATCATTTATGAAAAATTAGATCCTAAAAAAATCTTTCATATCAAAGACATAAAAAAAGTATGTGTTGATTACAGATTNAGATTTCTAGATTCATCTTTTTATAAAGGAAAAATCCCNAATGTTGCTCTCAAAAAGATAGACCTTTTACAAAAGGAACATTCAACAAGTCTTAACAGTTTTAAAATAATGGGACCATCAAGTGTGTTTCAATTAGAGAAAAAAGATGANCCGTTATTATTTTTTCAGATAAGTAAAAATTATTTTTACCTAATACATAAGTGGGGAACTGATTTTTCTGTTCTCAGAAGGATTTTTGTGTGGCCTTTTAAAAATTTNAANACATTACTNTTCTCATTATTTTTTATAAGTCTTTTGTTNACAAAATTAGTGCCCGANGGATTGTTTTCGCATTCAATGGATTTTAAATCTTTNTGGATAATTCATCTTTTTATTTTGAAAGGATTAATNTCNNTAGCTATTTTCTATGGATTTGCATATGGAAAAAACTTCAATGTTAATATTTGGAATAATAAATTTGATAAGTTTTAGNCTATAATGTCTGAAAAATCTGTTTTAGTTTNTAGTGNTTCCCCNATGGTNATNCCTCTTGTNTGTNGNGCCCTATNNAATGAAAAAATTTACCCAATTATAAAAGATGANGCTGAATCTGCAAGACTTGCAGGTTTTGGTATAAATTCCTANGAGNAAAAAATTTTTGTAAACAAAAATGAAGTCAAGAAAGCTTTAGGAGTTATTAATTCNCTTAATCTATAANTTTAAANCTATATACTATTTAGTTTCCTTGTAAAGATTGATTCTTAAATTTTTAATATTAGCGTCAGTCATATAATCGTTTAGGGTTAGGTATTTATCAATCATGCCATTAGGCCCTATCTCAATAATTCGATTGGCAACAGTCTGAGCAAATTCTCTGTCTTTAGTTGAAAACAAAACTGTTCCTTTATAGTTTTTTAAAGCATTATTAAATGATGTTATAGATTCTAAATCAAGATGGTTTGTTGGTTCATCAATCATCAAAACATTTGATTTATTCATCATTATTTTAGAAAGCATGCATCTTACTTTTTCACCTCCAGAGAGAACACTAGCTTTCTTTATTGCTTCGTCACCACTAAACAACATTTTCCCTAAAAAACCTCTTAAATAAAGGTCGTCAATTTCATCGTTTTCATCAACCCATTGCCTNAGCCATTGAATTAAATCTAAATCCTTTTTAAAAAAAGCATTGCTATCAATTGGCAAGTAACCAAAAGAAGTGGTTATTCCCCATTCAAAAACTCCAGTATTAGGCTTAGAATTACCTGAAAGAATTTCATACAAAGAGCTAGTTGCTCTTGAATTTTTAGAAAAAAGAATCACTTTATCTCCCTTAATTAAATTGAAACTAAGTTTACTAAAAAGAAGCTCCGAATCTTTGATGTATGATAGATTATCAATATTTAGAATTTGATCGCCTGCTTCTCTTTCCTGTTCGAAAATTATTGCTGGGTATCTTCGACTTGATGGTTTAATTTCTTCAATATTAAGTTTCTCAATCATTTTTTTTCGGGAAGTGGCTTGTTTTGATTTAGCAACATTAGCAGAAAATCTAGAAATAAATTCTTCAAGTTCCTTCTTTTTTTCTTCAGCTTTTTTATTTTGTTGGATTTTCTGTTTAGCCGCAAGTTTACTTGACTCAGACCAAAAGGAGTAATTCCCAGAAAAATGAGTAATCTTGCCAAAATCAATATCAGAAATATGAGTGCATACATTGTCTAGAAAATAACGGTCATGAGAAACGATTATAACTATATTTTCATATTCAGCTAAAAAATTTTCAAGCCAAAAAATAGAATCATAATCTAAATCATTTGTTGGTTCATCCATAATTAGGACATCTGGATTACCAAATAGTGATTGAGCTAAAAGAACTTTTACCTTTTGTTTACCTGTCAAATTTGACATAATTTTATGATGAAAAGATTCATTGATCCCAAGATTAGATAATAAAGTAGCAGCATCAGTTTCAGCATTCCAACCATTCATTTCCTCAAATTTATTTTGTAATTCTCCTAAGCGCTCTCCATCATCATCAGAAAAATTTTCTTTAGAATATATTTCTTCCATTTCTTGCTTAATCTTAAATAATGAAATATTTCCCCTTATCACAGTTTCCATTACCGTGTATTTATCATGAGAATTATGATCTTGCTCTAAAAAAGATATTCTCTTACCAGGTTCTAAATGAATAGCTCCTGAATTTGAATTAAGGTGGCCAGATAAAATTTTCAAGAAAGTTGATTTACCTGCNCCATTTGCNCCTATAATTCCGTAACAATTTCCTGGAGAGAAAACAATATTTACCTGATCAAACAAAATTCTCTTGCCAAATTGAAGNGAAAGATTAGATACTGAAAGCATAAAAAAAAATTAATCTGCTAAATTAATATTCTAACCAAGAATAAAAATAGTTTTAATCTATTATTTAGCTGCTATATAATTAAAAATGATAACTTTATTTTACAACTATGAAAAAAATATGGAATTATTTCTTTTTGGTTCTTTTGTTTTCTTGTCAAAAAGATAAGAAGTCAGACCACATTTTTTTTGGAGGTCAAATTGTAAACCCCTCTTCCAGTTATGTTACTCTATACAAAGATAACCAAAGAATAGANTCACTGGAATTAGATAAATCCTTTAAGTTNTATAAAAAATATGATTCTTTAGATTTAGGGATCTATAAAATTGAACATATACCCGAATATAACTCAGTTTTTTTAGAAAAAGGAGATAGTTTATGGATAAGAATTAATGCTTCAGCATTTAATGAATCGATTGTTTATTCTGGAAATGGAGCATCTAAAAATAATTTCATGATGGATCTACAATTATTCTTTGAAAATGAAAATAAATTTTTGTCATCTAAATACTCAAATGACAGTAAAAGTTTTAATTCCATAATAGATTCACTTCTAATAGAAAAAAAAAGTAACTGGATATTAATGGACTCATTGGTGAAGCTATCGCCTATCGCTCAAAAAATTACTCAAGCTGCATATATCTATCCATATGCCACAAAAAAGGAAAGATATGCCCTGTTAAGAGGTACTAATTGGAATGAAAAAGAAGATAGTATTTTCTTCCAATACAGAAAATACTTGAATTACGGAGAAAATGATTTAGCTTTTTTTGATCCATACATAATGTACTTGATGAATTATGTTAACGAAAGAGCACTTGACAGTTCAGAAAATTTTTTTCTAAATAAAGGAAAAACTAAATTTAATATAAAAAGATTAGAAGTAATTGAAAATGAAATATCGGGTAGTGTATTAAAAAATAATCTAGCTAGAGCTATTGCTTATGAAGAAATATTAAATTATGAAAATCACAAAGATCATGACAGATTCCTGCAATATTATTTCACTGTAAATTCATCTAAATCTCATTTAAATGAGGTTCTTACGCTTCATCAAGGAATCCGTCAAATGAGTAAAAATAAAATACTCCCCAGGGTTAATCTACAAAATCACAAGTTAGATACCATAACTAGTANTGCCATATTTAAAAAGCCAACTGTTNTTTATTTTTGGTCACAAACTCAAATGAATCATTTTAGAAGCACAATCCAAAAAGTTAATAAACTAAAACTTGAATTTCCTAATTATGATTTTATAGGTATCTCTATTCAACCATATAATGAAATAGTTGCGCAGGTTCATCGAATGATGCAAATTGATCAAAATAAACAATATGCATTTTTAAACTTTGAAAGTGCTAGTAAGAAATGGGTTTTGAGATTATTGAATAAAGCAATAATTGTAGATAAAAACGGAGTTATTATTGATGGGTTTGCAAATTTTNCTTCATCAAATTTTTCAAAAGAACTTAGATGAATACTAACTATTCTTTTTATGATCTTCTAAAAATTTTTTTAATCCTGAATCGGTTAGAGGATGTTTCAATAAACCTAATATAGAATTCAGAGGACCTGTCATAACATCAGCTCCTATCTTTGCACAATCAATAATATGCATNGTATGACGTATGGAAGCTGCTAAAATTTGNGTTTTAAATTGATAGTTGTCATAAATTTCTCGTATTTCTTGGATTAGGGATAATCCATCATTTGATATATCGTCAAGACGGCCAATAAAAGGGGAGACGTAATTTGCTCCTGCTTTTGCAGCNAGGAGGGCTTGCCCAGGTGAAAAGATTAGAGTGCAATTAGTTCTAATCTTATTTAATGAAAAATATTTTAAAGCTTTTACTCCTTCCTTAATCATTGGAATCTTTACAACAATATTTTTATGAAGCTTAGCTAACTCCTCTCCTTCTTTAATCATTCCTTGAAGATCAGTTGAGATTACTTCTGCTGAAACATCTCCATCTACAATATTACATATCTCTACATAATGTTTGGCTATATTGGACTTACCTTTTATGCCTTCCTTAGCCATCAGAGANGGATTAGTAGTAACTCCATCAAGAATACCCAGTGACTGAGCTTCTTTAATTTGATCTAGATTAGCCGTATCTATAAAAAATTTCATACTTGGTAAATTTAGAGTTTATAATGATTCATTAAAAGTCTTTCATACATTTTTTCTGGTAAAATCTTTTTTAAGATAATACTTNTTTTTTGGAGAAAAGGACCTATTACATAATGAATCTTTGGGTTTTTATTTTTAATGATTTTACTAACAAGATTTGCTAATTCAATTGGATCTCTAGAATTATTCATGTTTAAAGCCCATTCATTAATTAAACTCTTGTAAGTTTGATAATAGGGTGAATTTTTAGATAATACTGTATCTTGTCGATTGAGTTTAATTTCTGTATTATAATCACCTGGAGCTATATTNACAACTCGAATGCCAAATTTTTTTACTTCCATGTTTAATGCCTCACCTAAAAATTCCATAGATGCTTTCGAGGCGCAATAGGTACTTACGAATGGAACCCCGTGAAAACCTGCTATCGAAGTTATATTTATGATAAGTCCAGAATTATTATTTCTCATAATCGGTAGGACATTCTGAATCAAATCAATTTGACCAAAAAAATTAGTGTCAAAAACTTTCTTTATGTCCTTAATTGAAATTTCTTCAATTGGACCAGTAAATCCTATGCCAGCGTTATTAACTAAAACATCTATTTTTTTGTTTTCACTGATTATTAAATCAATTAATTTAGAAGACTCTGTAAAAGAGGTAATATCAAACTTTAAAAGCTTATATTTTTTTGGAGATGGAAATTTTTTCGGATTTCTACTAGTTCCGTAAACAATATTTCCTTCGTCAGATAATTTTTCAGCAATAATCTTTCCAAAACCTGAGGATGCACCTGTAACTAAAACTATTTTCGACATTTCCTAAAATAAAAAGGGCAAGCGATCTACATCACACCGCTACAACCGCCTACCCTTGCTGTGTTCCCACCCTGGGGGATTTGGCAGGAGCTGGTTGTGCAGGACTTGCCCACACAAATATAAGGGGTTTATGCGGTTCAACAATTATTTCATTTTAATTAAATAACTTAGATGAAATTTAATTTAAAATGAAGTTTACTTCGATTATATTTTTTTTAATCTTATTCCTTAAATGTGGGTCTAGTGCAAAAGAAGACTTTTCNATAAAAATTGATTCTAATTCAAAAAAACTAACAAATAATGATTCAATTTTTCTGACTATTAAAAACAAAAAGAATCATATTATTGATTCTGTTCATTTTTTTTTAAATGAACAGAAAATTGATCAATTTTATTCTTTAAATAAACTAAAACTAGGAGATCATTTGATCAAGGCATCTATTTATTCTAATGGAGAAAATATAGATAAAAATACAACTATTAAAATTTTTGCTGACTCCCCTCCCATTCTNTACACCTATGAAATAATTAATGAGTTTCCTCATGATCAAGAATCATATACTCAAGGACTTGAATTTTACAATGATACACTATACGAAAGCACTGGTTTAAAAGGTAAATCAACAATAAGAAAATTAAATTATAGAACTGGTGAGGTATACTTAATTAAAGCTTTGGATGATGTTTATTTTGGCGAAGGATTAACATTTATTAATAACAAACTTATTCAATTAACTTGGAGAGAAGGAATAGGCTTTCAATATAACCCAATAACTTTAGAGGTTGAAAGATCATTTTCTTATGACAANAGCAAAGAGGGATGGGGATTATGCAGTGATGGAGAAAAGATTTATAAATCTGATGGCACAAATCTTTTATGGATCTTNGATTCAAAAACACAAAAAGAAATTGAAAATATTCAGGTAATGACTAATAAATCAACTCTNAATAAAATTAATGAACTAGAATACGTTAATGGTAAAATATTTGCTAATACATACCAATTTGATAAAGAGGTTGCAGTTATAATTAATCCAGAAAGTGGAATGGTTGAGGGAGTTATTGACTTTTCAGGTCTTAAAGATAGAGTGAATCAACACTCTAAGCTAGATGTCCTAAATGGAATAGCGTACAACAAAAAAAGAGGTACATTTTTTGTGACAGGAAAAAATTGGAGTAAATTATTTGAACTTAAAATATATCAAAAAAATTAAAATCACTGATACAAAGGGAAAGGACTCATCATCTTTTTTACTTCAGATGAGATCTTCTCAATAATAGATTCATCCATATGGTTTTTTAATACAGAGTCAATAAAATGAACAACTTTTTCAATGTCATTTTCTTTTAATCCTCTGGTAGTAATTGCAGCAGTACCGATCCTAATACCCGATGTTATAAATGGAGATTTATCATCAAAAGGCACCATGTTTTTGTTTACTGTTATCTCNGCTTTGGCTANAATCTCCTCCGCATCCTTGCCAGTAATATTTTTATTTCTCAGATCAATAAGAAGCATATGATTATCTGTTCCACCTGAGATAACATTATATCCTTTTTCNATAAATAAATCTGCCATTAATGATGCATTTGTTTGGACNCTTTTCATATAGTCTTTAAATTTTGGTTCTAAGGCCTCTCCAAAGGCAATTGCTTTAGCAGCGATTACATGTTCTAATGGACCCCCTTGATTGCCAGGAAAAACCGACATATTAATCAAATGAGACATTTTACGCAAAGATCCATTTTTCAAAGTAATGCCAAAAGGATTTTCAAAATCCTTGCCCATAAGAATCAGACCTCCTCTTGGTCCTCTGAGTGTCTTGTGAGTTGTAGTAGTTATTATATGACAAAATGGTAATGGATCACTCAATAATCCAGATGCTATAAGTCCTGCTGGATGCGCAATATCAGCCATTAAAAAAGCTCCAACCTCATCAGCAATATTTCTAAATTTTTTAAAATCCATGTCTCTTGAGTATGATGAGGCTCCTGCAATGATCATTTTTGGTTTAACTCTTGAAGCAATCGTATGTATTTTATCATAATCGAGCCTTCCGGTTTCTTTTTCAACTCCATAAAAATGAGCTTTATATAATTGTCCTGAAAAATTTACCGGAGAGCCATGTGTTAAATGACCTCCATGAGATAAATCAAAACCAAGAATTGAGTCATTTGGTTTTAGAAAAGCAGAAAAAACTGCAGTATTTGCTTGAGAACCAGAATGAGGTTGAACATTTGCATATTCGGCGCCAAAAAGTTCCTTTGCTCTATTAATAGCAATGTCTTCTATATCGTCAACAACCTCACATCCTCCATAGTATCTTTTACCAGGATATCCTTCAGCATACTTATTTGTCAGAACGGATCCTGTAGCTCTCATAACCTCTGGACTTGCAAAGTTTTCAGAAGCGATTAATTCAATTCCATTAATTTGCCTGTCTTCTTCTTTTTGGATTAAGTCAAAAACTTTTCTAGAGCTATCTAACATAAAATTTAAAAGAACAAAAGTAAAAATTTAATAAGGTTATGGTGTTTGTTTTTGACCTATTAATTTCAATGTTTTGCACAAGAAATTAACATTTTATTAGTTATTTTATATTAAGATGAAAATTCTTATCTCAGATCAGATAAAAAAGGCAGATCTCTACACTATAAAAAATAAAAAAATTAGTTCAGTGGATTTAATGGAAAATGCTGCTATAGCATGCTCAAAATGGATAAAAAATAGATATTCAGTTAAATACAAATTCATTTTTCTATGTGGTAATGGAAATAATGGAGGTGATGGATTGGCAATTGCAAGAAATATGATAAAAGATGGATATTCATCTTTATGTTTTGAATATTTAATTAAAAAAAAATCAAGTGAAGACTTTTTAATAAATAAAAAAAGACTAAAGCTCAAAACAAAAACTTTAAACTTTAGTTCAATAAAAAAATTAATNCTTGATAAAAAGCATATAATTATTGACTCAATAATAGGCTCTGGTTTAAATAGACCTTTAGATGATCATTTAAAAGAAATTATTCTTTGGATTAACAAAAATGCTAATAAAATTATCTCAATTGATATACCAACTGGCATGTTTACAGAATATAATAATATGCATGAATGCATAATTAATGCTGACTATACTCTTACATTTCAATTTCCCAAATTATCTTTTATGCTCCCAGAGGCAGGAAANTTCGTCGGAAAATTCAAAATTTTAGATATAGGTTTAGATAAAAATTATATCAAAGAGATACCATCTAGTTTTTTTTATAACACTAAAAAAAGCTTAAAACCTTTTTTTAAAAAATACAAAAAATTTGATCACAAGGGAAGCAGAGGACATCTTCTCTTAATAGCTGGTAGTAAAGGTAAAATCGGAGCATCCATTTTAGCTGGAAAAGTTTCTTTATTTTCAGGACTAGGAAAGCTAACAATATGCACTCCTAAATGCGGGACTGAAATTATTCAAACCTCTTTGCCAGAAGCAATGTTGGAAGTAAATAGTGGAAAATATTTTTTATCTGGCAAGCTTAATTCCAAACTTAAAACAATTGCAATTGGACCTGGAATTGGTATTTCAAAATCAACAATATCATTTGTTCAATCACTTATAAAAAACTCATCATCTCCTTTAATTTTGGATGCTGATGCANTAAATGTAATTAGTGAGAACAAAAATCTACTGGATTATATCCCTGAAAANAGTATTTTAACTCCCCATCCAAGAGAATTTGAAAGATTAGTAGGGAAATGGGAAAATGATCANGAGAAGCTTATAAAACTCAAAAAATTATCTTTAAAATATAAAATNATAGTCATTTTAAAGGGAGCNCATACNTGCATTGCTCTTCCGTCAAATGTTTTTTGGTTTAATTCAAATGGNAATCCAGGTATNGCGACAGCGGGAAGTGGAGATGTGTTNACCGGTCTTTTAGGTGGATTATTGGCACAGGGATACAAACCTGATCTTTGTGCAAGGCTAGCTGTATACCTTCATGGTTCAGCCGCTGATTTAGGTTCAAAAAAATTGAGCAAAGAAACAATTGTGTCGGGAGACATTCAAAAATATTTATCAATAGCAATCAAAAAATTATATTAATCAGACTTTTTGACAGGTTTTTTATATACAAATGACATAAAGGCATTTTTATCGAAGCGGAATAACTTTTGTTGTCTTATTTTTAAAAAGTAAACTATGGATTTTAGCAATTTTACTATAAAATCACAAGAGGTAATAGAAGCTTCACAGCGTCTATGTCAAAGTCTAGAGCATAACAGTTTAGAGAATATTCATGTTCTAAGCTCGTTGATAAAAGTTGATGATAGTTTTTTTCCTTTCATTATGAAAAAGCTTCAACAAAAAACTGAAATTTTAAAAAAATCNGTTGATGAAATTTTAATCCAAATTCCAAAGTCAGGAAATAAAGAAATATCACTTTCTCAAAAAGCTAGTCAAACCCTTATTAATGCTTTGAATATAGCTAAAATTCATNATGATGATTTTGTCGCAACGCATCATCTTCTTCTTGCTCTGTTTAACTCAAATGGCAAAACTGACAAACTCTTAAAATCTCTTGGTATAAATGAAAATAATTTAAAAAATGTCCTCAAAGAACTAAATAAAGGAGAAAAAATTACATCCAGTTCTGCTGAGCAAAAGTTTAATGCATTAAAGAAGTATTCAAGAAACCTAAATAAGTTAGCGTCTGATGGAAAATTAGATCCAGTTATAGGCAGAGATGATGAAATAAGAAGGCTTTTGCAAATACTTTCCCGAAGAACAAAAAATAATCCTATTCTTGTAGGCGAACCTGGAACAGGCAAAACTGCTATAGCGGAAGGTTTAGCAAATAGGATAATTGTTGGAGATGTTCCTGAGAATTTAAAGGATAAACAAATCTTTTCATTGGACATGGGTGCTTTAATTGCTGGNGCTAAATTCAAAGGAGANTTTGAAGAAAGATTAAAAAGTGTAATCAAAGAGGTTTCNTCAAGTAGCGGAAATATTGTTTTATTTATTGATGAAATTCACACTTTAGTTGGGGCTGGAGGTGGTCAAGGGGCAATTGATGCAGCAAATATTCTCAAGCCAGCATTAGCTAGAGGCGAATTAAGAGCAATAGGAGCAACTACACTAAATGAATATCAAAAATACTTTGAAAAAGATAAAGCTTTAGAAAGGAGATTTCAAAAAGTTTTGGTTGAAGAGCCAGATATTGATAGTGCTATATCAATCTTAAGAGGAATTAAAGAAAGATATGAGTCGCATCACAAAGTTCAAATCAAAGATGAAGCCGTAATTGGTTCTGTAATGTTATCGAATCGATACATAAGTAATAGATTTCTTCCAGATAAAGCAATTGACTTAATTGACGAGGCAGGATCAAAATTGAGAATTGAAATGAATTCTAAGCCAGAAGAATTAGATGATCTGGATAGAAGAATTAGACAAATTGAGATTGAAATTGTTGCAATAAAAAGAGAAAAAGATAAAAATAAATTGGATAAGTTAAATCAAGAATTGGCGAATTTGAAAGAAAAAAGGAATCAAATTTTCTCAAAGTGGAGTCAAGAAAAAGAATTACTTGATAATATTCAGCAACAAAAACTTGAGATAGAGAACTATAAAAAAAAATCAGAACGCGCAGAGAGAGATGGAGATTATGGATTAGTAGCAGAGATAAGATATGGTAAGATTAAAGATGCGCAGGAAAAGATCAAAAATCTAAATGATGAATTATCAAAATTCCAAAACTCTAATTCTTTAATTAGAGAAGTGGTAACATATGATGATATAGCTGAAGTAGTTTCTAAGTGGACAGGGATTCCGGTTGATAAAATGTTGAAATCTGATAAAGAAAAATTATTAAACTTAGAAAATGAAATTCACAAAAGAATAATAGGTCAGCAAAATCCTGTAAGTCTAGTTAGCGATGCCATAAGAAGAAGTCGAACGGGTTTGCAAGACATCAATAAACCTATTGGGAGTTTTTTATTTCTAGGGACAACTGGAGTTGGTAAAACTGAGGTCGCAAAAGCTTTAGCTGAAGTTTTATTTAACAACGAAAATAATTTAACTAGAATTGATATGAGTGAGTATCAGGAATCGCATGCAATAAGTCGATTAATTGGCTCTCCTCCTGGCTATNTAGGTTATGATGAAGGTGGGCAACTAACAGAAGCGGTTAGAAATAAACCTTATTCTGTTATACTATTGGATGAAATTGAAAAAGCTCATCCAGATGCTTTTAATGTCCTACTTCAAGTTCTTGATGAAGGCAGGTTAACTGACAACAAAGGAAGAGTTGCTGACTTTAAAAACTCGGTCATTATAATGACAAGTAATATTGGAAGCGATAAAATTTTAAATGCTTTTGAATCAAATCCTAGNTTTGAAGTTGCAGAAAAAAAATCTAAAGAAGCAGTTTTGCAAGAATTAAGATTAAAGGTCAGACCTGAGTTTTTAAATAGAATTGATGATATAGTTCTTTTTTCACCTTTAACAAAAAAAGAAATTAAAGAAATTGTTAAACTTCAATTTTCAANGATTCAAAGTCAGGCACTTCAAAAAAANATCAAACTNAGTATCGAAAATGAGGCTATTGATGAACTTACAAAAAAGAGTCTTGATCCTCAATATGGAGGCAGACCAGTCAAGCGAGTATTACAAAAAGAAATCTTAAATCCTTTGAGCAAAAAGTTGCTTTCTGAAAAAATCAATAAGAATAGTGNTGTTATTATTGATTTTTTTGGTAAAAATTTGGTATTTAGAAACACAAATAGAGTTGAAAATGAACCTAAATAGTTAACTTTATAGTGTGCAGAAAAAAATCAATATTCAAAATAAAAAAGCTCAATTTGAATATTTANTACTTTCTAAATACAATGCTGGAATAGTCCTTTCTGGAACTGAAATAAAATCTATTCGTGATGGAAAAGCTTCAATAAAAGAAGCTTTTTGCCAATTTAATGAAAGAAATGAGCTTTTTGTTATTGGGATGTATGTAGGAGAATATTCTTATGCTAAAAATTACACTCATAGTCCAAGATCAAATCGCAAATTACTTCTTAATAAGAAAGAATTAATAAAATTATCTAAAGAAGCTAAAAATACAGGATTAACTATTGTACCTATTAAATTGTTTATTAATGAAAAAGGGTTTGCAAAAATTCAAATTGCCCTAGCAAAAGGTAAAAAAGTATACGATAAAAGAGAAGCCATTAAAAACAGAGATATAAAGAGAAAGCTAGATCAGATTAAAAAAAAATAGATNTTTAAGCCCTATTCCTTAGCAGAGGAACAAATCTAAAACTTCCAAAAACTTCTCTTTTCATTTTATTTTCCTTCATTTTTGTATAACGAGTCATCTTTTGACTATTTTTTCCAACTGGTATAACCAGCCTCCCCCCCACTAAAAGTTGATCAAGAAAAGTTTTTGGAACACTTTCTGCAGCTGCTGTAACAATTATTGCGTCATAAGGCGAATGTTCTACTAAACCTAAAGTCCCGTCTTGAAATATTGCTTTTTTAGGTTTTAAACCCATATTATTTAATAATCGAGATGTTTTTTTGTAAAGTTCCTGTTGTCTTTCTATTGTATATAACTTGACTCCTAAATTTATTAAAATTGCACTTTGATATCCCGAACCAGTTCCAATCTCCAAAACTTTTTCACCTTTTTTAACTTTGAGTAATTGTGTTTGAAATGCCACAGTATATGGTTGAGAAATTGTTTGACCAGAAGCTATGGGAAATGCTTTATCTAGATATGCATAACTCTCTAAGGCAGAGTCCATAAACAAATGTCTTGGTACAGCTTCTATTGCATCTAAAACCCTAGAGTCATTTATACCCTTATGTTTTAATTGATCAACCAATTGTTTTCTTTGGCCTTTATGTTTTGAGGAGTCTATCATAAATCAAATCTATATGATTCAAAGAAATTAATTGAAAAGATAGTATTTTTGATTAAAATATTAATCAATGATAAAAGTTGGAGTAATAGGCGCTGGACATTTAGGTAAAATTCACCTAAATATACTAAATAAGTCTGAGCAATATGATCTCATTGGATTTCATGACAATGATCAAAAAAATGTACTTGAAATAAAAAAAACAAAAGGATACACTCATTTTGAATCTATTGAAGAATTAATTGACGCTGTGGATGTTGTTGACATTGTTACCCCAACAATTTCACATTACAAAATTGCTTTAATGGCAATAAATAAAGGCAAAAATATTTTTATTGAAAAACCTATTGCCTCTAATTTGAGAGAAGCAGAAAAAATAACGTCTCTTGCAAAGAAAAATAGAATTTTAGGTCAAGTAGGACATGTGGAAAGGTTTAATCCTGGTTTTAAATCAGTAATAAAATCAATTAAATCTCCAATGTTTATAGAGTCGCACCGTCTTGCAGAGTTTAATAACAGAGGGACAGATGTTTCAGTTGTTTTAGATTTAATGATTCATGACATTGATATAATTTTAAGTACTGTAAAATCAAAAATAAAATCTATTTCTTCATCTGGTATTGCAGTTATTAGTAAAAGTCCAGACATTGCTAATGCTAGAATTGAATTTGAAAATGGATGTGTTGCGAATTTAACATCAAGTAGGATTTCGCTGAAAAAAATGAGAAAGACACGATTTTTTCAAAAAGACACATACATATCTGTTGATTTCTTGGAAAAAAAAGCTGAGGTTCTTAAAATTATGGATGCTCCAAAAAAACCCGCAGAATTTGATATGATTCTTAAAAATGCTGAAGGAGAAAAGAAACAAATTTACTTTGAAAACCCCTCTGTAAAAGATTATAACGCAATAAGTGAGGAATTTACCCACTTTGCTAAGTGTATAAATAAAAATATGCATCCTATAGTCTCTCTTGAGGATGGAACAAAGGCCTTAAAATTAGCTAATCAAATAATTGATTCTTTTAACAATGAATAATGCATTAGTAATAGGAAGTGGTGTAATGGGAAGTGGTATTGCACAATTATTGTCAATAAATAAAATAAAAACAATAATTACTGATAGTAGTATTGATAATCTTAAAAAATCTAAAGAAAAGGTNTTATTAAATCTTGATAGTTTGCTCAAAAAATCTATAATTACGAAGAATCAAAAGGCTGAGTCGATAAAAAATATCGATTTCATAAAAACACTTGATCAAGAAATAAATCAGGTTGATTTTGTAATTGAAGCAGCTAATGAGAATTTTGATACAAAAAAGAAAATTTTTAAAATGCTAGAAAAAAAAATTTCTGCTAATTGTGTTTTGGCAACTAATACTTCTTCGATTTCAATTTCTGAAATTGCATCTGAATTAAAATTTCCAGAAAGATTTATTGGAATGCATTTTTTTAACCCTGCCACAATTATGAAACTAGTAGAAATAGTGAAAGGAAGAGAAACAAATATGGAAACAACAGATAAGATCATTAAATTAACTAAAAGACTTGGTAAAATTGGAGTCATTTCTAAAGACTCTCCTGGATTTATTTCAAATAGAATTTTAATGCCGATGATTAATGAAGCCATTGAAACTTTAAGGGGAAATGTTGCTGAAGTTGATGAAATTGACTCGGTCATGCGACTTGGGATGGCTCATCCAATGGGGCCTTTAAAACTTGCCGATTTAATTGGATTAGATGTGTGTATGTCTATCTTAGAAGTCCTAAGGGATGGATTTAATGATAAAAAATATGATCCTAGTCCATTACTTATAAAAATGGTTAACGAGGGAAAGCTTGGGCGAAAAACTAGGCAAGGTTTTTATAAATACAATAAAACTAAATGATTGTTTTATAAAGTTTTACCATGAATATCAAAAAAAGAATCTCAGAAACTATAAACTCAATTCCAAAACATATTGATTTAGTAGCAATTTCCAAAACAAAATCATCGGAAGAAATAATTCAAGCTTATGATGTAGGGCAGAGAATTTTTGGAGAAAATAAAGTTCAAGAAATGACTGAAAAACAGAGGGTTTTACCATCTGATATTCATTGGCATATGGTTGGACATTTACAAAGAAACAAGGTTAAATATATAGCTAGCTATGTCTCTTTAATTCACAGTGTTGACAGCATGAAATTGATCATTGAAATAGACAAACAAGCNCTAAGAAATGAAAGGATAATTCCATGTTTACTTCAAATTAAAATTGCAAAAGAAACTTCAAAATTTGGTTTGTCTCAAGATGATGCAATTAAACTTTTAGAAAATTCAATAAAATACAGAAATGTTAAAATCCATGGTTTAATGGGAATGGCAAGTCTCACAAAAGATGAGCTACAAATTGATAATGAGTTTAAAAAATTAAAAATCTTTTTTGATCAATTAAAATCAAGATTTAATCATTTGAAGATATTATCTATGGGTATGAGCTCTGATTACAAAATTGCCATAAAAAATGGAAGTAATATGATTAGAATAGGAAGTCAGATATTTGGTCCAAGAAATTAATATGTATTCAATAATAGATCTTGAAACTACGGGAGGGAAATATAAAAAAGAGGGTATTACAGAGATTGCTATTTATAGATTTGATGGTAAAAATGTAATTGATTCATTTATTAGTCTAGTTAATCCAGAAAAAAAAATTCATCCTTTTGTGGAAAAACTAACAGGAATTACTCAAAACCTANTTAAAGATGCTCCTCGTTTTTATCAAATAGCAAAAAAAATTATAGAAATAACTGAAGATACAATTATAGTGGCCCATAATGCTCAATTTGATTATCGTATGATTAAACAAGAATTTGATCGTTTAGGTTACAATTATAATAAAAAGACACTTTGTACAATTGAATTTTCAAAAACTATTCTCCCAAAAATAAAATCATATAAATTGGACAATTTAGCAATGAGTTTGAATGTTAAGATAAGTAATCGTCACAGAGCAGATGGTGATGCTNTAGCAACTTTACAAATATTCAAGTTATTATTAAAAAAGGATAAGGGAGAAAAAATTCTCAACGAACTAATAAAGTCGTGAAAACTAAAATCAATACATTTGTATATCAATAATAATTATTCTTTTAACACACTGAGTTGGAAAAAACAAAACTTCAACATAGACTACATGAGATAATTTACGAAGCAGATACCNCTATAGGTAAGCTTTTTGATCTTATTATAATTNCTTTAATTCTGCTTAGTGTCGTTTTTGTAGCCCTTGATAGTGTTCANCCGATATATGNTAAATATCACAAAGAGCTTAATTTAGCTGAATGGNTGATAACTATAATATTTACTATTGAATATATCGCAAGAATNCTTGCTGTAAAAAAACCCATCAAATATATTTTTAGTTTTTATGGAATTGTTGATTTTTTAGCTATTTTACCTCAATATATCTCCCTTTTTCTAACTGGAAGTGAAGTTCTTGCTTCTATTCGTGCACTAAGACTATTGAGAGTATTTAGAATTTTAAAACTAACCAGATATGTTTCNGAATCTAACAAATTAATGAAAGCCATGAGGGCTAGTAGAGCCAAAATATCTGTTTTTTTATATTTCCTGTTAATTNTTTGTGTTCTTTTTGGAACGTTAATGTATCTAATTGAAAGTGATGAAAGTGGTTTCACGAGTATACCAGAAAGCATTTATTGGTGTATTGTTACTTTAACAACTGTAGGATATGGAGATATTGCCCCTATTACTCCTATTGGTCAGTTTATAGCTGCGATTATTATGGTTTTAGGTTATGGGATTATTGCTGTGCCAACTGGGATAGTCTCTGCTGAGTTTGTGATGCAAAGACCTAAAATAGACACAAATACTCAACACTGTCCTCACTGTTCAAATGATANCCACAAAGANAACGCTNTTTATTGTCATAAATGTGGTGGTGTTTTAAATGATATCTAAAAAGACTTTAATCTATGTTGGAGGTCCAACGGCATCTGGTAAAACTGATCTCGGTGTAGAATTAGCTAAAAATTTTGAAACTGAAATTATTTCATGTGATTCTAGNCAGTTTTACAAAGAAATGACAATAGGCACATCAATTCCCTCCATGAANGAAAGAGAGGGAGTAATTCACCACTTTATTCAACACAAGAGTATACTTGAAAACTATAATGCTTGGGATTTTGCAGAAGATACTGATCTTATTCTAAAAAATTTATTTGTAAATAAAGATGTAGTTATTATGTTAGGAGGTTCTGGTTTATATGCCAAATCAGTTATAAATGGTCTTGATTACTTCCCTAAAGTCCCTTCATNAATAAAAAACGAAATACAAAAAATGTATTATCAAAAAGGGATTGAATCACTTCAAAATATGCTGTCAGATGTTGATCCTATTTACTTTGAAAAAGTGGATCAAGATAACCACAGAAGGTTAATTAGAGCACTAGAAGTTTATAAANCAACTGGGGANCCATATTCTAGTTTTCTCAATAAAAAAACAAATAAAAAATCATTCAAAACAAAAGCTATTATAATAGATCTACCAAAGGAAATCCTTCATCAAAGAATAAAATCTAGAATTGAAGTAATGATTGATAAAGGGNTAGAAGAAGANGCAAGAAAATTATATCAGCACAAAGGAAATAGTGCAATGCAAACAATAGGATATAAAGAATGGTTTGATTTTTTTGATAAGAAAATAAGAAAAGANGAGGTTNAAAATCAAATAATTAAGAATACCAATAAATATGCAAAAAAACAACTAACNTGGTTTAGGAAAAATTTTAAAGATGATTTTGTGAATGAAATAAAAATTAGCTCTATAACAAATAATCTTTTNGAATAGTTAAAGTTTAAATACTCTTTAAATAATTTAAAATATTATTCTCAATACGTTTTTCAATTGAGTTACTTTTTTGCCTTACAAAACTTTCTCCAAGAATTTTCTCATAAAGCTCTATATATCTATTAGATATTGATTCAATCTGTGCAACATTCATATCTGGAATTTTTTGATTCTCAAGCCCTTGAAAACTCTTTGAAATTAGCCACTGACGTACAAATTCTTTTGAAAGTTGTTTTTGAGGCTCACCCCTTTCTTGTCTTTCTTTATAACCATTCAAATAAAAATATCGAGAAGAATCAGGAGTGTGAATTTCATCTATTAAAAGGATAGAACCATCTGGAGATATTCCAAATTCATACTTAGTATCTACTAATATAAGACCTTGTTTCTGTGCAATCTTACTGCCTCTTTTAAAAAGATCATAAGTGTATCTTTCTAACATTAAATAGTCAGACTCAGATACAATTTCTTTTGATATTATTTCTTCTTTAGAAATATCTTGATCATGTCCTGATTCGGCCTTGGTAGAAGGAGTGATAATTGGATGAGGAAAACGGTCATTTTCATTCATTCCTTCCGGCATTGAAACGCCAGAAATTTCTCTTTTACCAATTTTGTACTCTCTAGCAGCATGACCAGATAAATATCCTCTAATCACCATCTCAACTTTAAAAGGTTTGCAAGCAACACCTATTGTAACATTAGGATCTGGTGAATCATATACCCAGTTTGGAACTAAATCATTAGTAGAATTAATCATTCTAGCTGCTATTTGATTTAAAATTAGTCCTTTGTATGGAATTCCCTTAGGCATAATTATATCAAAGGCTGATAATCTATCGGTGGAAATTATAATTATAATATTATTTTCCAGATAATAAACATCTCTAACCTTACCTCTATATTTAGAAATTTGACCGGGTAAATTGAGTGAAGTACTCATTATTGTATTCATGAATCAATATTTAATTTATTTTTTACCCTCATATGCTCTAATTATTTTTTTGACCAGCGGGTGTCTTATAACATCAATATCATCAAGTTTTACAATACTTATATTTTTTGTTTCTTTTAAAATCATCAAAGCTTCTTTAAGCCCAGATTTATTCCCTTTCGGAAGATCTACTTGACCTGGATCACCAGTAATTATAAATTTTGCATTTCTTCCCATTCTGGTCAAAAACATTTTCATCTGAGCTCCTGTTGTGTTTTGAGCTTCATCTAATATTACAAAGGCTTCATCAAGTGTTCTGCCTCTCATATATGCTAGTGGGGCAATCTCTATAGTTTTGTTTTTTAAATGAACAGACAATTTATTTGAAGGTATCATTTCATATAGTGAATCATACAAAGGCTGAATGTAAGGGTCTAATTTTTCCTTGAGATCTCCAGGCAGAAATCCAAGATTTTCGCCCGCTTCAATTGCAGGTTTTGTAAGAATAATTTTTTTTACTTTCTTTTCCTTCAGAGCCTTGACTGCAAGTGCTATTGCTGTATAGGTTTTACCAGTTCCGGCAGGACCAATTGCAAAAACTAAATCGTTAGATTCAGAAAGATTGACTAATTTTGTTTGATTCTTTGTAATTGCTTTTATAATCTTTCCGCCTACTCCATGTATAATTGATTTTTCATCATTTAATTTAAGATCTTTCTTGTTAAAATTATTTTGAAGGATTATTTCTGCAATTGTTTCCTCATCTAGACTGTTATACCTGTTAAAGTGATCTATGAGAAGCATAAGGTCTTTTTGAAACTTTTTTAAATACTTTTCTTCTCCAAAAGCTTTTATAGAATTCCCTCTAGCTACAATTTTTAATTTCGGAAAGCAGGATCGAAGTTTATTAATATTACGATTTTGTTGGCCGAAAAAATCTTGCAAGCTTAACTCTTCAAGTTCAATTTTTAGTTCCGTCAAGGGATAGTGAGTTAAAAATATTTAATTTTGCTTATCGTTATCTTTATATTCAAATTTAATTAATTTTTATTAATCTTAACAATGTCAATTATAACTCTAACGACTGATTTTGGTAATAAAGATTTTTTTGTTTCCTCAGTAAAAGGAGCTATTCTTAGTGAAGTAAAAAATGCAATGATCATTGATGTTTCCAATGAAATTCAACCCTATAATCATTCAGAGGCAGCTTATATTCTAAAAAATGCTTACAAAAAATTCCCTAAAGGGACAATTCATATTGTAGGTGTTGAATCAGAGTTGACTCCTGAAAACAGACATATAGCAATGGCTTTTGAAGGGCATTACTTCATCGGATCTGACAATGGAATTTTTTCTATGATTAAAGATGATCTNAAAGCAGAAAAAATAGTTGAGATCAATATTCACGAAAAAGAATCTTCTTCCTTTTCTGTATTAGACGTTTTTGTTAAAGTTGCTGCTCATATATCAAGAAGGGGTNAATTAGAAGTAATAGGAAAAATTATAAAGTCAATCAAACAAATAACGAATATAAATCCAGTAGTGAATAATAAAGCAAATCAAATTTTAGGAAGCGTAATTTATATTGATAATTATGGTAACGTTGTAACCAATATTAATAGAAAATTTTTCAACGAAATTAGAAAGTCAAGAGATTATAAAATTTTTGCAAGAACTGTAAAGTTTGAAAATATCTATGAGAATTATAGCGGTGCAATTGATTTTTCAAACCCTAAAGAAAAAAGAGAAGAAGATGGAAAAAAAATTGCAATATTTAATTCAGCTAATCATCTNGAGCTTGGAATATATAAAAGTAATCCGAAAACATATGGTAGCGCAGCAAGTTTATTCGGACTAGATTATAGGGATCCTATTACTGTTAAATTTGAATAAAATGTGGATAATTGCTAAAAAAGAAATAAGTGATTTTTTTTCAGGTTGGATAGGTTATATAATTATGACTATTTTTCTAACGACAACGACTTTGTTTACGTGGATATTAGATAATGAGTTTAATTTNTTAAAAGCTGGTTTTGCTGACTTAAATACATTTTTTTCTCTGTCACCAATAATACTAATCTTTCTTTTACCTGCAATCTGTATAAAAAGCTTTAGCAATGAATCAAAAACAGGGACAATTGAAATTCTATTTTCAAAGCCTATAAAGGATNTCGAATTGGTTCTTGGNAAATTTATTGGCTATTTAATCATTTCAATTTTTAATATTATTCCTACGGTAATCTATTTTTTTGGGATTTATTCATTAAAAGATGATTCGGCATCAATTGATATTGGTAGCACAATTACGTCATATCTTGGTTTACTTTTACTAAGCTGTAGTTTTATTTCAATTTCTATTTTCAGCTCAGTTTTATCAAATAATCAAATTNCTACTTTTGTTATATCANNTTTTATTTGTTTTTTCCTCTTTTTNATTAATGAATTTACTGATTTTATTGCTGATCCTAAAATTTATGACTTTATCAATTATATTGGCATCAAAGAACATTATTTTAGTTTGANNCAGGGCATAATATCAATTAAAGATATATCATACTTTCTGGCTTTAAATTATCTGTTCATATATTTAAGTGTTGTTAATTTAAATAGGATGAAAAAATAANTTTACTATTCAGATGTTAAAGAGTTTAAAANTTTTTTTTGTAGTCATTATAATTTTATTAGTTGGACAANTAATTCCTTATAGATATGACTCAACNTCNGATAAAAGATATGAAATCTCAAAAGAAACAGAGATTCTTTTAAAAGGNCTTAAGGAACCTTTAAAAATTGATNTTCTGCTTCATGGTAAAATGCCTGCTGAATACCATCGTCTTAGAAGAGAAACAAAGGAGTTACTTAAATCAATGAATCAAAAATCTAAAAAAATTATTTTTGAATTTATTGATCCTTTTGACGGTGAAGATGATTTGAATTCATTAATCAATGAGATGGAAAAATATGGTATTTCACCAGAGGTTTCGATCGAAAATGAAAGTCAAAATATTCAAAGAACTGTTTTCTTTCCTTGGGCTATTGTCAGTAACAACAAAAAATCTGTTTTGGTTTCATTAACTAAAAGAAACCTAGGTGACAACAAAATTGAAAAAATAAATAGATCCATAAGAGAACTTGAAAAGGGATTTTATGATGCGTTTTTTAAAATTAGTCTTAAACAAAAAAAGAGAATTGCTGTATTAACTTCTCACGAAACATCAATGGATATTAAATTGACTGATTTTATTAAAAGTTTACAAAATTATTATCAAGTTGCCTCTTTTGATTTAAAGGCATTAGAAAATAATCCTCAAAAAACTTTAGAAAATTTAAATCGATTTGAACTTCTCCTTGTCTCAAACCCTAAAAAAAAGTTTAATTATAAAGAGAAATATATTATTGATCAATATACTATTGGTGGAGGCAAAAGCATTTGGCTTTTGAATAATTTTAACTTAGATAAAGACAGTTTATTTAAATCTGGAGGAAAATCTGTAGCATTATTTAATGATCTTAATCTAGATGATGTTTTTTTTAAATATGGAATTCGTCTTAATAGAACAATTGTTCAGGACATGTATTGTGCTCCAATTGTTTTAGCTAAAGGGGAGAATAATCAGGCAGAATATATTCCCATTCCATTTAGTTATTATCCTTTATCGAAACCAATTCAAAGTAATTTAATTGGTAAAGGAAATAGTGAAATTATACTTAAGTTTCCAATAAGTATAGATACACTCAGAAATAATTTAAATAAAGAAATTTTAATCAAAAGTTCCAAATTATCTAGGATTAATAAAACACCATTTTTAATATCACTTGAAGAATCCATTTCGGGCTTTTCCTCATCAAATTTTAAAGTTAAATCTAAATTCCTTGGGGTTTTAATAAAAGGGTATTTTGAATCTGCATTTAAAAATAGACTCATACCAGATAAAATGACCGAGTCTAAACTACAGAATGGTAAAAGTGCAATTATTGTTATTGGAGATGGAGAATTAGCTGAAAATCAAATAGAAAAAAATACTCCTTTAGAATTAGGATATGATAAATGGACTAATAATTTTTATTCAAATAAGAGTTTTCTTAATGATTGTGTTCATTATTTAATGAATAATGAATCATTATTGAAGATTAAAAACAAAGAAACAAATATTGGTCTTTTAGATAAATCTAAAGTTTCAACAGATGAATTTTTCTGGAAAATTTTTATGTTAATTTCAATCCCTATATTTATTTTTATCCTAAGATACATAGGCATTTTCAATAGAAAAATAAAATTTAGTAAATAACTTTTTATAAGTTAACTTCATTATCTTTTCCTTTAAACTTATATTTGATTATAAAAAAATTACTTAATGAAATTTATTGTTTCAAGTGAAAAACTATTAAAAGAACTTCAAATTCTTGGAGGTGTAATAAACAACGCCAATACCCTGCCTATTTTAGATAACTTTTTATTTCATTTGAACTCTAATCAATTAATTTTATCTGCTTCGGACCTAGAGACTTCTATGTCTACAACTATAGANGTTGAGTCAGAAGATAATGGAATGATTGCTATACCAGCAAAGTTAATTGTTGATACTTTAAAAACTTTTCCAGATCAACCTTTAACATTTATTAAAAGTGATCAAAACATCATTGAAATTAGTGCCAATAGTGGAAAATATAGTCTGGCCTATTTTGATGGGGAAGAATTTCCTAAACCTATTCAAGTAAAAGATCCTGTAAAAACAAAAATCTCGGCAAATTTACTTGGAAATGCTATTGATTCAACTCTTTTTGCTTCTGGGAATGATGATTTAAGACCAATAATGAGTGGAGTCTTTTTTCAATTTTATGAAAGTGAAATTATTTTTGTTGCAACTGATGCACATAAATTAGTTAAATACAGAAGAACAATGGATTCCTCAAGTATTGAAAAAGCTGAGTTTATTGTGCCAAAAAAACCACTTCAGTTATTAAGAGGTATTCTTCAAGATCTAGAAGAAGAAGTAACTATTGAGTTTAATGATAATAATGCCGTTTTCCTCTTTAAAAATGTTAGTCTCAACTGTCGTTTAATTGATGGGAAATATCCCAATTATGAAGCCGTAATTCCTAAAGAAAACCCTAATGTTTTAACAATAAATCGATCAAGTTTATTAAACTCTATAAAAAGGGTAAGCATTTTTGCTAATAAAACTACACATCAAATTAAATTAAAGATGGCAGGGTCTGAATTACATATTTCAGCTGAAGATATTGATTTTAGTAATAAGGCTGAAGAAAGATTGGATTGCGATTATAAAGGAGATGATATGGAAATTGGATTTAACTCAAGATTCATACTTGAAATGTTGAATAATATCGCATGTGAAGAAATTAATCTATCAATGTCTCTTCCTAATAAAGCTGGAATAATTTCCCCAATAGGTAATATAGACAAAGCCGAAGATATAACAATGCTTGTTATGCCCGTAATGCTTAACGAATAAATCCAGTTTGAAAGCTTTGCTTAAAATCTACTCTGCTTTATAAAAGCCTTTATCTAATTTAGTTCTTATCTCAGAAAAAGCCTTTAATGTGATATNTATATCTTCTCTTGTATGCGATGCAGTTGGTATTAATCTTAAAAGAATTAGACCTTTTGGAATTACTGGGTATACAACTATTGAACAAAAAATACCATAATTCTCACGAAGATCCTTAACTAAAGTCATGGCCTCGGGTATACTTCCTTTTAAATAAACAGGAGTTACGCAACTCTTTGTGTTTCCAATATCAAAACCTTTTTCTCTAAGACCATTTTGAAGAAAATTTACATTTTCCCAAAGCTTTTCTTTAAGTTCTGGATATTTTTTTAGAATTTCAAGTCGTTTAATTAAACCAACTACTAATTGGCTTTGAAGTGACTTAGCAAACATTTGGGAGCGCATATTATACCTCAAGTAGTCAATTATCTC
>NZZH01000015.1 GCA_002702405.1 Flavobacteriaceae bacterium
TTATAGATTTCACCCCGATGAATCGTAGACCTTTATTTAAACAACTATTCTTTACNTTTATTCCAATNGTNTTAATTGGAATNATNGNCCTTATNGTTCTCGTAAATCAATTCACCCGTAACTTNTATTTTTCCCANACAACAAATGATCTCAGNNCCAGAGCTCAATTAATNTCTTTAACTATAAATGATAANTCNTTAAAAAGNGACCTNATNCAANANTATGTNGACCANGCCTCTCTTANTGGTGATATGCGGATCACTATTGTTCGGAAAGATGGTGTTGTCTTCGGNGATTCTCATAAAAACCACCTANAAATGGACAATCACAAAAACAGACCTGAAATATTGGATGCTATCCAATTTGGTGAGGGCACATCTACCAGGTTCAGTAAAACAATTCAAGAAGANCAAATATATTTTGCTCTAAATCCCAANAATAATGAAAAAATTTATATAATCAGGGTATCGGTTTCTCTTAATGANCTTGAAGANAGTATGGCCGATCTACAAAACCAGATATTGATTATAGGGGTTATTATCGGTTTGTTTTGTTTGCTTATAAGTTTTTACTTTTCAAAACAATTGACCACCCCTCTTGAAGCTATGAGGTTAGAAGCCGAAAAATATGTTAGCACGCTCAAGCTTTCTGCACCTATTCCCATTCCAAAAACAAAAGAACTAGCCTCGCTCGCTATCTCCTTGAATCAAATCGCAATGGAGCTGGATAAACGAATAAAAAAAATGCAATTAGATAAGACTGAAAAAGAATCCATTCTATCTAGTATGCAGGAGGGCCTTTTAGCTTTAAATAAGAAAACAGAAATACTTTCAATAAATGATATAGCAGTAGATTATTTAAATATTAAAAAAGAGATTGCGGTTGGTACGGAGATCTCAACGCTAAGTAAGAATAAAAAGTTGTTATCTATTATAAAAAAGGTTTCAAAAAAGAACACAAGAATCCAACAAGAGATCATAATCAAAGGAAATAAAAAAAGGCACTTCTTAATAAGTGGATCCCCTTTAAAAAGAGGTGGTAAAAAATCTGGTGTACTTATGTTGATCAATGATATAACACTTCAAAAACAGCTCGAAAGTGTTAGGCAAGATTTCGTTGCAAATGTCAGCCATGAATTAAAAACGCCCATCACATCTATAATCGGATATTTAGAATTAATTGATCAAGGGGAATTAAAAGATGAGCAAAAGAAACTATTTTTGAATAAAGTTTTTAATCATACAAATAGAATGAATGCCATAATTGATGATCTATTAAAACTATCTAAGATAGAATCACAAGAAGACGATAACTCAATTGAACTGATGCCTACTCCATTATCGCAAATAATAGACGGCTCTGTTGATGATCTAAATACCCTTACATCAAAAAATAATAATAAAATTCTAGTGGTCTGTAATGAATCAATAATGGTAAACGCAGACCCTCAGCTCTTAAGAGAAGCTATAATTAATTTACTAGAGAATGCTGTGAAATATGGGACGACAGGTACCGATATAAAAATAAATGTTGATCAAACTGAAACTACAAATATACAAGTTATAAACCATGGAGAGGTGATTCCCGATAAGCACAGGGATAGAATTTTTCAAAGGTTCTATAGAATAGATAAATCTCGAGATAGAGAGGCAGGGGGGACCGGATTGGGTCTTGCAATTGTTAAACACATCAGCCTTGTCCATGGGGGGGAGGTTGGAGTTTCTTTTTCTGATAATAGCGAGACCTGTTTTACAATAAGCTTACCCATACTTTAACCTTGATAAACTTCTTAGTTTTGCAAATCAAAAAAGGGGACCATTATTGGTCCCCTTTTTAATAAGAATAAAACAGTCCTTATATTATTCAGCCCAGGATGATCTCAATAGACAAACTGATGGGTCTTCTGTATTTGATACTAATATATATCCATTTTTATAGGCAAGACCTTCTGGCTCTCCAGTTGATTCACCATCTCCAGAGGTATAATCCACCATTTGTGTAATTGCGCCTGAGTCATATGTTGGGTTTGTAGGGTCTGTAATGTCATACACAACCACACCGCCAGCATCTTGAAGCGTCGCCATAACAAAAGATTTTCCACCTTCTTCTGCTATAACAACCTCTTCAGGCTCAATACCTTTTCTAGTGTCCTCCCATGCCCAATTGCTTGGAAGATCATCTGCAAGGTTTGCATAATACTGTGCACCAGGTGTTCCATCAGAGCCCATGATAGTTACTCCAATGGTCCCATCGTATTCCCCACCTGTACAAACCACAGTTCCATCACTGTTTACCCAAATACCATCTGGCTCATGTTCTGGATTGGTGAAAGCAACGCGGTTTTCTAATACGTCTGGTGGGTTTAATATCGAGAACCATCCCATCTCATTTGATTCTTGTAGGGTCATATAGACTGTTACGCCATCAGGTGCGATCTTGACACCTTCTGGTTCAGCTAAGTTCCCATTTGCACCAGTATGGCTGATCCGCATATCCTTCACTAGGCTAGCAGAACCTAGCCCACCACTTATGTCATAGATACTAACACCTGGGAAGCCTAGTGAGTCACATCCACCATCAACACCATCCTCATAGTCAAACTCATTTACAACAACTACAAATTGATTATCTACAGCAATATCTACAGCATCTGGGTTATATCCAAGTTCATATGGTCCAAACTTATTTTTTGTTGCTGCATCAATTAAATATAGTAGCCCCCTATCGCATGCACCCTTCGAAACAACAACAGCTAGTATACTTTCATCAACGCTTACATCAATTGAAGAGCACTCTGCATCCGGGTCATCGGTGATCTGAACACTTTCACCGCTCATTGATAGGTCAGTAGAGCTGATCGTAATGAAGTCCACAGTATTCTGCTTAGAGTTAACAATAACTCCTTCTGTATCGCTGACAAATCTTACAAGCTCAGGTTGGGATTGGTCAGGATCACCTGTTGATTCAACATCAACTTTTACAATACTGAAGCTTTCCACAACTAATGTATCATTGTCAGCTTTATCGTCCTCGCAGCCAAAAAACAAAGCCAGCGATCCCAAGACGACTAAGCGAAAGAGTTGATTTAGTTTATTTCTCATTTATGTACTCCCTTTGTTTTTTAAAAATTCAATTCTAGCTGTAGTAAGAGCTGATCATCATCAACGCTAGGCTGGTAGTTTCGATTCTGCTCAGCAGCTTTTACTTCACTATCNCCTGTTTTTTCATCAAGTATGTAATATTCAAGTTTCAGCTTTGCATAGCTCGTGATCTCATAGCCCAAGGCTAGAGTTATTAAAGTTCTATCCCAGGTCTGAGGGTCTTTNAGTAATGGGTAGAACCTTTCATCATCCAGATCATCATTATCAAATAATGCACTATCATACATTTCACCATAAGGGTTAAGAAAAGAATCACTCAACCTGTACGGGTCAACTCTTAATTCTCCGTATCTTATCAGACCAAAAATATTTTTAATAGANAAAACATTAAANTTTCTACTTCCCTCAATATAGAAACCATCTCTTGGAAGATATCCATCTTCTGAGAANATATACTCAGCACGGATCAAAGTACCAACAAGACTCATTTCCGCCCTTCCACCAAACCAGAAATGACCGATATTTGCATTTTCATTTAATACATCGTCNGCCTCGATATTTGCATAATAATCAAAATCATAATGCAGTCGTTTTTTCCAATCCTCATCATCAATTAATTTTCCGAAATAGTACCACGCCTCAAGCTTGAGTGGGCTTAGAGAATAACTACTTCTTAGGCCAAACTCCACGGTTTGCCCATCAAGTTTTTCCGCATCATCATAGACCATCATTCTAAACGATCTATCTTCAGCAGCATCATCATATCCAATAGGACGTTTTAATGAAATAGACCCACCAAAAGANGCCTGCTTCAGCGTCTTTTCCATATCAAGATGATATTGCCTACCTTTCCAAAATGCTGTCCCAATGAGGGGGTATCCTTCTGTGTCTCTTTTTAAAGCAATTCTGGGTCGGTTTTTTCCAAGCTCTATGCGATTATTACCTTTTACATACTTTAAAAAGTGCTTATCTGCATATGCTCCTTCATCATCAAAACGGAGACTAAAGTTGTAAGTAATATTATCTGTGTATAAGAGCTTGAAGTTGAGGACGGTCTTGTCTATCTGCGTGTATGGACTCCGCGTCTCGATCTTTTTTAAAAAATCATCCTCGTACCTTGCGCCACCTTTACCTTCAACGTCAATAAATTCTACTTCTGCTTTTCCAGAGACCTCAATCTCAATCCCAGATGGGATGTTTATACTCACACCGCCAGAACTTGATTCTGAATTACCATCCTGTGCGTGTAATAAGAATCCAAATAGAAAGAATATCTGAATTAAAGATCTATTCATAAATGTCACCTCAAATTATCTTTTATTAGTTGAAATTGATCATTAGACAACTATTTAACACTTTCAGTATATCCCGGCACTGTTAGAATCGTGTTAGATAAAAGATATAAAATTTTTAGTATTTTAATTTTATCATTTAAAGATTACGGTTCAAANNTTAGGAAATTGTTTGATTTTTTTAAGTTTTCTGTTAGTTCGATTTGTGGTTATTTAGATGGAAACNATATTTAAAAAACCATTATTTATTTACAGAAGAAAATTCAATTAAAATATAATTTAATTAAGTTCACACATGATTATATATAACAGAACAGAGTACAAGGCACTTTCACCACAGCAATACACCAGAGAAAAAAAACGCCTTCAGGTGGAACTACTAAAACTGCAAGAATGGGTTATAAAAGAAAATAAACGATTGGGGATTGTACTTGAGGGCAGGGATGCTGCTGGAAAAGGTTCGACCATAAAAAGGTTTATTGAAAATATGATGCCTAAGGCTGTGGATGTGATCGAGCTAGGTGTCCCTACCAAAAAACAGGAAAAAAATTGGTTTAGGACCTGGGAAAAAAGAATGCCTGATTTTGGGAAAATACATTTTTTTGATCGCAGTTGGTACTCTCGCGCTCTAATACAGCCAACTATGGGGTATTGTAATGAAAAGCAGTATAAATATTTCATGAAAAAAGTTTGTAGTTGGGAAAACAAACTAATGAATGACGGATTTATACTGATCAAGTTTTATCTTTCTATTTCAAAAGAGAATCAAGAACTAAGGTTCCATTTACGAGAGACAAGCTCTTTAAAATATTGGAAACTCTCTTCTAATGATTGGAAAGCTCATGAAAAATGGAAATTGCTCACTAATTTTAAAGAACAGATGTTCAGGAAAACATCCACACACGAAGCACCTTGGGTGATCATCAATTCTGATAACAAAATGATTGGCCGCCTAAACGCAATGAGGTATGTATTGTCAGCAATTGAATATGATAAAAAGAAAACCCTGAAGCCTAAAAAGTGGAGCAAGGAAGACCCGGTTTATAAACTAATAATTAATAATGTAAGGTTTGATAACTTGAATAAAGAACAATATGACCTTTTGTATAAGATAAAAGCAAATGAGCAGTAAAATAAAAACAGCAGGTGGGATTGTAATTAAAGACGATAAAATTCTATTTATTTATAAAAACGGCCGTTGGGATCTTCCAAAAGGGAAGCTAGAAAGAGGGTTCAAAAGTAGAGAAACAGCACTGATAGAGATAAGTGAAGAAACAGGCCTTCCTCAAAAAGAGCTGTTAATACTAAAAAAGCTAATACCAACTCACTATCATAAAAAAGTGGAGGGCACCACCATAGTAAAAAAGACCTTTTGGTATCTTGTTGAATTCTTAGGAGACCCTAAAACTCCACTTGTACCAGATACTCATGAGGGGATAACAGACTGTAAGTGGTTTTCTTTTGATGAGCTAGTACTCGTTCTGGAAGAAAGCCATGAAAGGATCCGGTATCTTGTAGAGTTCTTTCTTAATATGCCTTTTTATAAGCAATATCGTTTAGAACTGAACTCGGTTTAATATTTAATTCTATTTACTAGTATTTAGGTAATAGGATGAAGATCCAAAATTCTCGTTATCTGTCATTAGGATCAAACCACTGCTAAAATTGGTCATCGCTTCAACTTTTTGATCAGAAAACCCTTTGATGGCCTTTGGCGATTGAAACTTTGAGAAAACTCCAGATCTNGATATTTGACCTATTTTATATATTCTAGTTTCAAATGGACCATCATCTCCTGGGTCGGACGTTGCAGCGCTCCATAATACTCCACCGGCATCAAAGACCAGATCTGCAATATTCCTTTTAAAACTTTCTGGTTCTGGAAGGTCAATCACATAAGAGTTAATATTGGTAATACTGTTATTACTTGGTTCATAATCGCCAATGAACAAAGTTGATNTTCTATCATCAGAGCCCCTGTCTCCATAGGCAATTTTAAAATACTTCTTACTTTTGACCAGGGTCATTCCCTCAAGATTCATTATTTTAGAAACCTTTGGAAGTATAAATTTATTTATAATAGATATTTCTTTTGATTCAGGTTTAACCATGACCCTATAGCAAACCCCACCACTTTCCATAACTAGAAATTCATTGCTGGCACCTGGAATAATATGGATTGCCTCTAGGTCAAAGGGGGGGGCATCGTTGGGCCAAACTAAAGGACGAATGGTGTTCTCTTTATTTATAAAACTGATCCGTGGCTGACCTTTGTTTTTATTATCATGCACCACTAGAAAACCATCAGCAAATGAGACAACGCCACTAATAGAAAATAGTCTATCATGATGAATGCTTTTCCATTCGGCATGTATATATAGTGGCTTTATTATAATAAATAGTAGAACAACACTTTTCAGTATATTTTTAATCATTTACGAGGTCTTTATTTAATTCAATCGTAGAAACATAGTTAGAAAAAAAACAACACCCTTAATTTTTCTTAATCGGTAAGATATAATAATACAATCCTAACAATTCCCTAGTCTAATTCTAATATTATATTACAAAAATCACCGCCCAAGATAGTTTACTTTATAAGCAGTATAGTTGATATATACATATAGGGCGTTGTTTAGTTACAGCGCCCTTTTTTATAGACTTGCGGTGATCATAAAATAATAAAAGGATAGTGTCTCTTCGCTATTATTTGGAGCATAAAATGCAACACCGAATTCAGAAGATAACTCCTCAACAAGTTTCCGTTTAAAAATGATGTCTAACTCTTGTCCATATTTAATATTGCCAATATTGCTACTGAAATCATGATAGGCTATTAAAAGGTTAGTGTTTTTGAAAAAGTTAAACTTTCCTTTAAGGTTATACTCTTTTAGACCCTCATGGCTATGGCCAAAATACTTTTTATGCATTTTATAGTCGTAGTAACCATGATGTTTGTGCCTGGCTCCGAAATATTTTGAAAAACCTTCCATTGTCTCCGTTCCCAGATCATCACCCGAAACTAGATCTGTGCCAAATGTCAGGCTATTAAACCAATCTATGTTCTTGAACCTGAACCCGAGGTTAACGGATAAAAGATCAGCTGAGATCGAACTGCTATTTTGTAAAGCATACTCACTCTCAAGATTGAATTGGCCTTTTTTCAGGTCTGCTCTTGCTCCAAATAAGTTATATGAAAATTGTGATAGGCTATCTTGATAGTTTATTATGTAAGGTTCTATTACAGACCCCTCGTTTAAATTGGTCATTGGAATTGTCCAATAGATTCCACTAAGAGTATTATCTTTTAGATCATTATGATAGGTATCTTTTGTTTCAACAATTGGAAGAATAAATAGGCGAGAGTCGCCAAATCTGTTTTTTCTTTTGACCAATATACCTTCAAAGCTCCTTCCAATATTATTCCAGTTGTTTTTGGCAATGATCCGTTGATTGCCCAATGGAAGTTCAAATCGACCGACCTTATATTCTTGCCGTTGTGTTTTAAACGTAAAATATGCTTGATGAAAAAAAGCACTGACGGTAGTGTTGGTTATGCCTGCACTATTTTCTGAGGCTCCTAATATTCTTGAGTCCTGCAAAATAAAATGNCCAGAGACCCTGTCTCCTAATAGATCTAGCCCCATACGTGAACGCATCTCAGAAAATGATGAACTATTTCCAGGCAATACATCACTAGAGGTATCTGTTTTTAATCGATATCTGATATTTGCAGACCATTGATACTCTGTACCGATCGTNNTGTCATGTAAAATGAAAAACAGGACAGACCACGTATAAAGAACATAATTTTTTGAAAACATAACTTTTACCCCAGCGGTTATTAGATATTTGGGCGCGAATTTAACTAAAGGGACAGATTAGGATAGTGCAAATTATGTGGGCCTTATTTTGGGCTGTTATATCCTATATACTCATAAGGATTTAACATAGTGGTTGTTATATTTTTTAAATGTCCACCAACACGTTTTAAATAGCGAGCATAAAGGGTCACAGCGGCATTTTTCTTTTCATCCCCGAAGCTACTTTGTCCAGAGATGCAATCATTCACGATCTTATCAGATACAGCAGCTAGTGATTTTTTATATCTTTTTAACAGGCTTCGTGCAAGTTCCTCATCTTGATCTTCTACAGCTTTCAGGGTGTCTGAAAAGATAGATAGGACCTCTTTTTCAATAGACCTTAATTCCTCTAGAAAGTCTTCAGATATCATGGGGTCAGGATAGTGTAGAGCAAGATCTAAAATATTTTTTGTGTAGTCACCTAAGCGCTCAATATCTATAACAATACTCAATAACACTAATCCATTTGGAAGATTATTGATATTCTTGGATACGGAAAAATGCGTTACAACCTTTTTTCTGACGCTCTGTTGGTATTGGTTGATATCCTTATCTTTTTTCTTCAATGCTTTAATAGCTTCCAGTGATTCACCACGCCTAAGGTATTTTACGGCGGATGTGAACATAGTATTTGATAAAACCATCATATCAAAAGATTCATTCCACGCCTGTGCTAATAGATCATCGTCCTTCCATAATTTTACGACCTGTTGAAATACTGACATACTAACATACTCCTTTTGAAAAAATTCTTTTCATGAACCTAGTAAAATAATTGATAACGGAATTGCCACAAATACTATAAGCAGATATACCAAGGGTACAAATTTGTTTTGAACGGCTTTATCTGAAATAAATTCAGCGCACTTAAGAGGGATCTCTCTTAGTGCTGGGATACCGTAAACGATCAATATCCCAAATATGTTAAATAATAAATGACTGAACGCTGCGATCAAAGCTGAGACAGTACCAGTTAGAGCGGCTAAAAGGGCGGTGACGGTAGTGCCGATATTAGCGCCAAGCGTAAATGGAAAAATTTGTCTTAGCGTCAANACTCCAGCTCCTGCAAGTGGAACCACAAGAGAGGTTGTTATTGATGAACTTTGAACCATGATCGTTAGTAACACACCAAATGCAATTGCTCGATAAATGGTCTTGAAAATATACTGATCAAAGAATGCTTCTATCTTTGCAAGGACCAGACTTCTTAAAAGCTTTACTAATGAGTATAACATTAAAAACGTGATCAATACACTGATGACCAGATAAACAATTTCATTATCAAAGGTGAATTGTTCAACAAACTTTGATCCACTTTTGACAGCAGCTTTAATAGGGCTTTTAGCCTGTAAAACATCAATGTTGTGAATTTTTCCAAANAGGAATGTTGCAAACCATTCTGCTGTATTCTGGATTCCATGAAACATCATTTCAAGTGGGAAAAGGATCAGGACTGCGAGAACATTAAAAAAGTCATGAACGGTTGAAGCAGCGAAGGCCCTTTTAAATTCATTTCCACGATTGATATGTCCAACAGATACGATTGTGTTTGTTACGGTCGTTCCAATATTTGCACCCATTATCATTGGGACAGCGCCCGTTAAGGATAAGGCACCGCTACTGACCATGCCTACGATCAACGAAGTTGTGGTTGAAGAGCTCTGAAAAAGAACAGTAGAAAAAACACCAATAAATAAAGCGACCATAGGGTTACTTGTCGCTGTAAAAATCGAATCAGCAACATCTGCTCCCATATGTTTAATAGCAGAAGACATCCCATTTATTCCAACTAAGAATAGATATAAAGCCATTACTACACCGGTAGCCTTTAGTAGGGTGCTGATGAGCTCTTTATTCATAATCTTCAAATATTTATGTTATGGGATATCTTATTTTAGTTGAAATTACTAGGATCATGTTAGCTATGTGTTTGNAGGATATATAACCNNTTAGGCAAGAAAACCTAATCACCCATTTTAGATGGAAGTAAAACATACAGTATTATTCCAGATATCCAGGCACCAACTCCTTTCCACCAGCCTATGTTAAGAGGAATAAGGCCAGATTCTTGNCACCAGGATAGAATGGCGAACATGATACCAAAAGAAGAGAGGAGTAGCCAGATCGTTTTTTTCATTTATATAACTTATTAGTGTTTGAAGCATCTTGTACCAGTGAAGACCATCGAGAAACCGTATTCATCGCAAGCTTCAATAACTTCTTGGTCACGAATAGAACCTCCAGGTTGCATTATCATACTAATANCAGAATCCTTTATTGTATCAATGCTATCTCTAAATGGGAAGAAAGCATCAGAGGCAAGAACCCCTCCACTTACTTTTTCGCCGCCTTTTCTAAGCGCCATATGAACCGCGTCTACCCGACTTACCTGTCCAGCGCCTAGGCCAACAGTCGTACCATTTTTTGCTATTAATATTCCATTTGACTTAGCATGCCTCAATACTTTCCAAGTAAAAAGAGCGGTCTCAATATCGCTATCAGAGGGTTGTTTCTTTGTGACAATAGATAGATCATCTTCTGTCAAGATCTTGGTATCAGTATCTTGCACAATAAGCCCACCATCCACATTGCGGACCTCTAACTTGGTCTTCCTCTTTTCAAATTTTCCTAGTTCTANTACTCTTAGGTTCTTTTTTNNCTTAAAGACCTCGAGAGCGGCAGGTTCAAAGCTTGGCGCAAGGACGATCTCAACAAAAACATCAACAATGGCCCGGGCTACATTTTCTGTGCATTCTCTATTAAGGGCAATGATACCACCAAAGGCAGAAAGAGAATCTGCATTAAATGCCCGTTCGTAAACATCTAGCAGGTCATTCCCAACCGCGACNCCACAGGGNTTAGCATGTTTCACCACCACACAGGCAGTCTCCTCAAANTCTCTTACGCATGCNANNGCTCCATCTGCATCCATTATATTATTGTATGATAATTTTTTACCTTGGTGTATAACAGCATTTAAAATATTAGGCTCCTGATTACCAGGTATTATATAAGAAGCGGCAGACTGATGCGGGTTCTCACCGTAGCGCATTTCAGAGTGTTTCTTAAAGGTCAATGAAAGGTTTGAAGAAAGATCTTTTTCTTTAAGATAATTGTGAATGATCGTATCATATTGTGCTGTGTGACCAAAGGCTTTTGANGAAAGNTCTCTTCTTGTTTCAAAAGAGATCGTTCCATCATCNTTTAATTNATTCATCAANAATGAATAGTCNGCTGGATCNACAGCTACAGTAACCCANCCCATGTTCTTTGCGGCAGAACGGATCATAGTGGGGCCACCAATGTCTACATTTTCAAGAGCNATTGCNAGGTCACAANCTTCTTTAGANATCGTTTCTGAAAAAGGATATAGGTTACAGACCACAAGATCGATCCACTTTATATTATTNNTATTGGCATCTTCTTCNTGTTGATCTCGNAGNCCTAATATTCCACCTTCNATCAANGGGTTAATAGTTTTAACTCGCCCATCCATGATCTCTGGGAAATGTGTATAGTCGCTTACATCAACAACTTCCACCCCAGCATTTCTCAATGCCTTAGCGGTGCCACCAGTAGATAAGATCTCTACTCCATTATTTGTTAACTGTTGAGCTAACTGAACTACATCTGTTTTATCAAAAACAGATATTAGAGCTCGTTCTATTTTTGTGGGTCTATTGTTTAGTGAGGGGTCATTTATCATTTTTCTTTATTACTGCTAGGGTTAAACGGCTCTTACAAACCATATTATCTTTTTCATCTTTTATGTCTATATCCCAGACCTGGATCTTTCTACCTATTCTTATGGGGATAGCTTTACCGTAGACCCAGCCATCTTTCATGGCTTTAAGGTGACTTGAATTTATTTCAATGCCAACTACAGAATAGTTTTCAAGATCTACATGCATACCAGCGCCCATGCTGCCTAATGTTTCAGCAAGAGCAACGCTAGCGCCACCGTGTAGCAATCCAAAGGGTTGCTTTGTTCGATCATCTACCGGCATTTTTCCACATAGGTATTCTTCGCCGAAGTCTGTTATCTCAATACCGAGGGTTGATACCATAGTATTTCCGGTACGTTCTTCTATTTTTCTAAGTATTTCTTTTTTATCCATTGTTGGCCATTAGTGGTATGGCTTCAAGAAATGCCTCACCTTCCAATGCCTGAACTTTTGATTTTAATGTTTCAACTGTATCACCTTCTTCAACTGCGCATTTTTTTTGGATCAAGATCGGCCCACTATCTAGTTCATCAGTAACAAAATGAATAGTGCATCCTGTTTCCTTATCTTTGTTCTTTAATACTTCTTCATGGACATTTGTATCCATGCCTCCAGCATATTTGGGAAGGAGGGAAGGGTGGACGTTCAAGATCCGATCTCTCCACTCTCTGCAAAAGCTAGAAGAAAGAATTCGCATGAAGCCTATTAGCAAGACCAGATCAACTTCATGNTTTTTTAGAACCNCGGTCATTTCTGCATCAAAATCTTTTCTATCTTTCCCCTTATGCGAAATGAAGTAAAATGGCACACCATGATCTTTTGCCCGGTCTAGTATATAAGCATTCTTACGATTCGATATCACAGTAGAAACGGTTGCGTTCAACTTCTTTGAATGGATAGCGTCTAATATTGCTTGAAGGTCAGTCCCCTTCGTCGATCCAAGAACTCCTATGTTGATCATCTCAGCTTTTGCATATGTTCCACACGTTTTTGAATCACAGCATCAGTGCCAATATCTGTTCTATGAAAAAGTGGCCCCTTGATCGAAGAGATCTCTCTTTCTGCAATGGCCTCTGCCTCAGTGATCGAATCTGCGATCCCTACAAATGCAACTGCCCTGCTTCCTGCCTGAATTAATTCATTATCCACTAGATCAACAGATGCATAGAATAACCTATCAGGGTCTTTCACTGCTGATACTTCGATCTTTTTTCCTTTGACCGGGGTATCCGGATAGCCTTCTGGTACACCATATTTACATACCGTGGCCTTATTTTGAAACCGCACATTTATTTCTTCAAGTGTTCCACCTGTAATGGCATTGAATATTTCAATAAGATCACTCTCTAGAATAGAGAGAACATTCATAGCCTCTGGGTCACCAAAACGTGCGTTATACTCAATAAGCTTCACCCCATTTTCTGTCGCCATAAAACCACCATAGAGGATGCCTTTGTAGCCTTCGCCAAATTTATTTTGCAATGCAGAAACAGTTTGTTTATTTATGGAACAGGCTTCCTCAATATCTTTTTTAGTTAAAAAAGGAAGGGAATGGTCTGCGTCAGAGTATGTACCCATCCCACCGGTATTCGGTCCTGTATCATTTTCATAGGCTCTTTTATGATCCTGGATCGCGGGCATATGCTTTAATGATCTACCATCGCAAAAACTCATGAGCGAAAATTCCTCTCCAAAAAATTGTTCTTCGATGACAAATTCTCCATTTTTATCTAATATCTCTTGGCAATAAAGAATTGCCTCTTGATGAGAATGTAAATGATCACCTGCTACCTTTACGCCTTTGCCTCCAGCTAAACCATCATATTTGACCACAAAAGCGTCACCCAGTTCATTTAAAAAATTAGAGACACCATTCATTGAATTAAATGTTTGGTATTTTGGCCCGCCAGGAATTTTGTATTCTGATAGCAACTCACGAGTGAATGCTTTAGAGGTCTCGATCTGCGCAAGGTTCTTTTTTGGACCCACAACTTTTATCTTTGCATCCCATAATGCGTCTGCAACACCAGCATATAAAGGGTTCTCAGGGCCTACAATTACAAGAGATACGTCCTTCTGTTTCGCATATTCTACAATTAGACCTGGGTCATTTATATTTTTAACAACTATTTCGGAGCATAACTCCGCTAAACCTGGGTTCATGTTTGATGCGATACAGAATATCTCTTTTGGCAGGTTGGATTCGTTAATTTTGCGACATATAGCATGTTCTCTTGCCCCAGAACCAACTATTAATATTTTTTGAACTTTCACTAGCAGCTAGACATTATTTATTGTCGCATAGCATCCATTCTATCTTTTTCAAGACCCTCTAAGAACTCTTCGGTCACATTCCCAGCGCAATAATTCCCCGTAAAAACAGAATCTTCAAATTTTTTGATCTTAGGATTACCAATATGTGCAGCGAGAGTCAGATCTTCCAGCTCTTGATATATAAGCTCATCTGCGCCGATCTTCCTCTTTATTTGTCGGACAGTACGTTTATGTGCTATGAGTTCTTTTGTTGCGGGCATATCAATTCCATAAACATTTTGGAACCTAACAGGAGGAGATGCTGATGCAAAAAACACTTTTTTTGCACCACAGTTCTTTACCATTTGGATTATTTGTTTTGAAGTATGCCCCCTGACGATCGAGTCATCAACCAGTAGGACATTCTTATCCCTGAATTCAATATCTATGGGGTTTAGCTTTTGCTTTACAGATTTTTTTCTAAGCTTTTGACCTGGCATTATGAAAGTCCTTCCAATGTATCTGTTTTTCATAAACCCTTCCCTGTATTTCACCCCTAGCTTATAGGCTACCTGCATCGCTGAGGTTCTACTTGTATCTGGAATGGGTATAACAACATCAACGCCTAGATCTTTAAAGTTGGTTTTAATATTCTGACCAAGTAGATCGCCCATCCTCAGTCTTGTTTTATGCACTGAAATAGCATCTATCGTTGAATCGGGCCTTGAAAAATAAACAAACTCAAAAAGACAAGGTGTGTGCTCTGACTTTCTAATTATCTTCTTTTTAGATATCGTACCATCTTCGCTAATTATAACTGCTTGGCCTGGTTCAACATTGGATAAGCTATTATAACCAAGGGCTGCTAATGCACTACTTTCAGACCCAACCATAATCGACCCTTTTTTAATACCTAATGATAATGGCCGTATTCCATTAGGATCGCGGAATGCAACGATTCCAACACCTGCTATCAACATGGTAACGGCGTACCCTCCGGAGCATTTAGAATAAACTTCCTTCAGCGCTTTAAACACATGTGCATTGGTCAATTTCCTGAAGTTTGTTTTATATAGCTCGTAAGCAAACAGATTGAGCAATACTTCAGAATCGGATGTCGTATTAAACTGGCAAAAATGAGTTTTTATGAGTTCTGACTTTATTTGTTCACTATTGATAAGGGTTCCATTATGCGCCAGCGAGATATTCACGGGATTTGCTGTATAAAAAGGTTGTGCCTCACTGGAGTCATCAGACCCTGCTGTTGGATATCTAACATGCCCTATTCCAATGTTGCCATTGAGCTGGGATAAAGAATTATCAGTTTTAAATACCTCTGTTACAAGACCCGTATCCTTATGCAAATACATTTTTGTTTTATCCCAGGTAGAGATTCCAACAGCATCTTGTCCCCTGTGCTGTACTTGAATTAAGCCATCATATATAGAGCCACACACATTTTCGTTATCATGATATATGCCTACAATTCCACACATTATAAGTGTTCCAATACTTCAGAGGCAACCCCNGTATAGGATTCGGGAGATAAAGCCATAAGCACCTTTTTGTCTTCATCTGATACCTTAAGTTTCTGTATGAATGCACCCATGGATCCTTTGTCGATCTTTTCTCCACGAGTTAACTCTTTGAGCTGCTCATATGCCTCTGGNTTACCTTCTTTACGAAGGATGGTCTGTACTGCCTCAGCAAGCACCTCCCAGTGGTTATTAAGCTCAGCGGTCATCTTGTTTTTATTTATGGTTATACGGCCAAGGCCATTTAAAACATTTTTCAATGCTAAATATGAGTATCCAAGAGCCATACCCTGGTTTCTTAAAACGGTAGAATCACTTAAGTCTCTTTGCATTCTTGAGACTGGAAGTTTCTCTGATAGGTGTGAAAGAAGCGCATTGGCAATTCCACTGTTTCCTTCAGCATTTTCAAATTGAATGGGGTTGATCTTGTGAGGCATAGTAGAAGACCCCACTTCTTTCCCTACTTTTTTTTGTGTTAAGATGCCTCTGCTTATATACAGCCAAATATCTTGGCAAAGGTCTTTGAGGATCGAATTAACTCGTAAAACCTGGTGGTAGCTTTCAGCAAGACTATCATGAGGCTCGATNTGAGTCGTAACTAAATTAGGCTTTAATCCTATAGATTTAATAAAACGTGATGTGAATCGAGGCCAATTCATTTTAGGATAAGCTGCAAATTGTGCCGACCAGGTTCCTGTTGCGCCACTTAATTTTCCTAAGAGATGATGTGCTTTGATCTGTTCCATTTGACGCTGTAGTCTCGCACAGAAGACCCCTATTTCTTTACCAAAAGTTGTTGGGGTTGCTGGCTGCCCATGGGTCAGTGATAGCATGGGGGCACTTTTAAATTTCCGTGCGAGTTTTTTTAGATCACTGTTAAGAGAAGATAAAGTAGGTAGATAAACCTGTTTTAAACCATGTTGCCACATAAGGGAATANGAAAGGTTGTTCACGTCTTCTGAAGTGAGAGCAAANTGTATCCAGGGGTGGAGAGCTCTTTTACACTTTCTTTGGATGAAGTATTCAACAGCTTTTACATCATGGTTGGTTTCACTTTCNATCTGCTTAACAGCCTCTGCAGAGTTGAGATCAAAGCCCTGATAGATNGACCTTAATCGTTTTTGCTGGTTCTCACTTAGTGGAGAAAGACCTGTAATTTTTTTCTCAAGACTTAATGCAATNAGGTATTCGACCTCNACATATATCCGATAGCGCATAAGAGCNGCCTCGGAAAAATATGCGTTAAGTTCTTTTACGCTATTATGGTAGCGACCATCAAGAGGAGAGATCGCTCCAAGTTCGNTATGCACCAAATATCCGCTTTACTGCCAGTGCACAATTTCCAGGGTCGATAACGGTAAGTACAGGAGTATTGCTCGGCATTTGTAAAGTAGAATGAATATTTACAAGCATGTCTGCTTTATCAGAAAATGGGGGACAGCCCAGTGTCGGGAATTCAGAATTTGCGGCGACAAAACCAGAAAGAGCATTTGAGCGTCCAGCGATCGTGACATATACAATATCTGATTGGTCTTTGTTTGCTTCTAATATTTCTAACACCTTTAATGGGTTTTTATGAGCTGATGCAGCGTGTTGCTCCCANGCNATCCCATATTCATCTAAGCGGTCTGTGATCTTCTTTGCGTGGGGCTCATCTGATGTTGAGCCCATTATGAGTACTGTTTTCATTATTTGTCCTTTAAGTTTTCAGCAATTCTATCCCCAATAGTTTTACCTGAGTCAGGAAACGGGAAAAGACCACCCGTAATGGTCTCGTATAGGTAGATGTATCTACTGGATAATTCTGTTACAAGCTCATTTGGTGCTTCGGGCAATACTTCATCATTATAAGGGTCACAATTATCCATAAACCACAAACGAAGAAATTCTTTGTCTATATTTTGAGGTTCTTTTCCTGCGTTCATTCTTTCTTCGTAAGTATCAGCGATCCAATACCTNCTTGAGTCTGGGGTGTGTATCTCATCGATAAGAACGATATTGCCATNGCTATCCTTACCCATTTCATATTTTGTNTCTACAAGNATCATCCCGTTAGCGGCTGCTTTCTCTTGACCAAAAGAAAATAGTTCAAGAGCTTTGCCGCTACAGTAGTCCCAATCTTCTTGATTCATCCAGCCTTCTTTAACGATATCTTCTGGAGAGATAGGACGATCATGGTCTACTTCTTTTGTTGTNGGGGTCAACATGTTTGCNTCTAGTTTTTGATTTTTNACTAGTCCCTCTTCAAGTGCATTGCCACAGTAATCACGGCTCCCATTATTATAGACGGTCCAAAGAGAGGTGCTCGTACTTCCGGTAATGTAGCCTCTCACTACAAACTCAATTGGAAAAACCTTGCATTTTTTTGCCAAAGTAACATTTGGATCTGGTATTTCAATAACTTGATTATCAATAATATGCTTGGTTTGTTCAAACCACCAGGCACTAGTAAGGTTTAGGACCTGCCCCTTAAACGGGATCGAGGCCAANACCCTGTCAAAAGCACTTTGACGGTCTGTTGTGACCAGTGCGATNTTATCACCCAGNTCATATTGGTCTCTTACCTTTCCAGTACGTTTGTCCCCGGCCTGCAAATTTGTTTCAGTTAGTGTGTTATTAATTTCAGATTTGATTCGAGCCTTGTAGTGCTCAGTTGATTTTATAGCATTCATGAGATAGTGGGTTAAATAGTATGTTAGTGTTCAAAATANCGTTTACAACNGTATCAATATTACCGCTGTTAATTGATAGATTCCAGACTACGCCTCGTCTTAATTTTTTTAATCCTTCGATCTCAAACCTTTCNGTTAAGGATTCGTATTTAATTCTCCCATGCATATCTTCTTTTTGNCTTACAAGATATGACGCGGTCTTATTATTTGATATGACCTCTCCAATATATTCTTTGTTTGAATTATAGAGCTCTCCAGAAGCATCNATCTTTTTCAAAACATGATCATGGTCTCCATCAGTTTTTATTTCCCAATGGGTTTGTCTGGTTATNGATACATCNTGGCCAAGNNGCTTAAGGGCGTTCTTCACAGAAGCAGCCTCGTTATCTGTGATGATCATATCAATGACCCATTCCGTTGTATCATTTTCTTTTGGTAGTTCTTTGATACGATATTCAGGGGCCTGAAACTTTAATGAGNCCTCAGTAGTCGGATTGCCATCTTCAATAAAGTTCTTCATTGAAGAAAAAATAACATCTCCATGTTTTGTTCTTTCTGGATGGGGCATCATCGCCATTACATTACCAGAGGTATTACAAACGGCTGCTAAGTTATATACAGAACCNTTAGGGTTAGTTGGGAACTCATCAANGGTCTGTCCATCGTCGCTGCAATATCTGTATACAGTTTGCTCATTGCTGATCATTTCTTCCAAAAGTTCTTCTGGTATCANAAATCGACCTTCGCCATGGGCCAGGGGTATGTTGATATGCTCACCTGGTTTTAAGTGTCGAGTAAAAGCACANCGNTTTGAAGGGCTAGATAACTTCAAATTGGCCCAGGTATTATAGTACCCAACGCCCACAACATGTCCTTTTTGTACTCTTTTGTTATCTGTAAGAGCCAAGCCAACACGGTTGCCTTTGAGACCTGGGACCAACCCANTTTCTACTAAAATTTGAGCTCCATTACATATTCCTAATACAGGTTTCCCCTTATCTGCNTCGATCCGTATTTGTTTCATGATCGGCTCTAGCGCTGCAATGACCCCTGAACGAGATCGGTCTTCATATGAGAATCCCCCAACAATAATATATCCATCCAGTTCAGTTAATTCCTTGTAGGGCTGATTCCATAAAAACTCTATCGGCTCTAGCCCGACACGATGGCAGGCCATAACAGTTTCCCTTTCTGTATTTGATCCAGGAAATTGAATGACACCGATCTTTGGAGCTGTGATCATCCTTTTCTATCGCTCGTACAGTCTTGAGATGAAACTTTTTTCATTTGATAAAAATATTCTTTGAACCATTTTTAACGTATCCTATCTCGTGTATCGGGGACAGGTCTTTCAAAACATCTTTGACCCTATCCACATCACTTGGTCTAACAATAAATACCATTCCAATTCCCATGTTGAAAGCTCTTAACATTTCTTTGTCATCGATATTCCCAATGGCCTTCATGACATTGAATACTGGAGTTATGGGCCAAGAATCTTTTTTGATCTCTACATCGCATTGGGCAGGCAATACCCTTGGGATATTTTCTAAAAGTCCACCGCCAGTAATATGGGCGANCCCTTTTATATCAATTCCCCTATCTAGAACATTAAAAACATGGTTTGTATAGTTAATATGGGGCTCTAGAAGTGTCAGGCCTATAGGTTTGTCTANATCTGATATATGATCATTGATATTATAACCGCCAACATCAAAAAAGACCTTCCTGGCTAGAGAATACCCATTNGTATGTAAGCCACTTGACGGGAGCCCTAATACAATATCGCCAGGAGAAATTTTTTCTCCAGTAATAGCTTTTTCTTTTTCAACGACTCCAGTTATAATGCCCACAAGGTCATGCTCTCCTGGTAAATATGTATCAGGCATTTCTGCTGTTTCCCCACCAACTAAAGAGACCCCCGTGTCTTTACATGCAGTGACCATACCAGATACGATCTCTTCAACGATAGCAGGCTTTAGTTTGTCATTGGCTATATAATCTAAAAAAGTGAGAGGCTTGGCACCCATAACNAGGATATCATTTGCGCATGCGCTCAGCAGGTCAATTCCTATCGTATCAAATTTATTAAGCTTTCTTGCTATAATGGTCTTTGTACCTACGCCATCAATGCTTTGGACCATTACAGGATTAGAATATTCTTTTAAAATAGGTTTAAGGTCAAACAGAGAGCCAAAACTACCTAAGCCAGTCAAAACATTACTCGTGAATGTAGACCGAACTTTGTCTTTTATGCGGTCCACTGCTTCATTTCCAGCATCAATATCTACCCCAGCAGATCTATAATCCAGCTTAGACATACGCTCCTTTATAAATTNTAAATATTAAGATCAAAGCTTATNCCTCAGCCCATCTAGCCATACATTTTTAATATCTTTCAACGGTATATCAACTTCATTATTTAATCTGAGCATATCAAGCTCGGTCTGTCCAATATTAAATAANTCAAGGCCGTACCTATCAAAGACATCGTTCACTTTAGAAATGTTTTCTTCAGCGACCTCGAAAACGAAACCACCTGTCTCTGAAAATAAAACTCTTTCTAAGGATAACTCACTCTCTATCATAATAGAACAACCGATCTCATTCCCAAAGGTCATTTCTGTGATAGAAGAGGCTACGCCTCCATCAGAAATATCATGGCAGGACAACAGGAGTCCTTTGTCTGCACAATCAGTGATCGCAAAGATCTGATCTTTAACTTCTTGCAGATCGGGCTTAGGGACGGTTGCCCCTAATTCATCATACAAGCTATAATAGATAGAGCCACCTAATTCATTTTTTCGTTGACCGACCATGCAAATGGTCGAACCCACTCTTTGAAAATGCATAGGGATAGCCTTTTCCACATTTTTTAATCTCCCTAAACAGCTCACAATGGGACTGGGCGGGATCGCCCCCTTTTTTGATTCATTGTAGAAGCTGACATTCCCAGCGATAATAGGAGTGGCCTCTTGAGGATGGTCTTTAAGGTTAATATTATTACATGCGTCAGCAATACCTCGTGTGCTTTCTACAAATTCCCACATTTGATGTGGCTTTTCTGGGTTTCCGAAACATAAGCAGTCAGTAATAGCATGTGGTGTAGCTCCAACTGCTGCAACATTCCTCATTGCCTCAACAACTGAGTTAACCCCTCCCCAATAAGGGTCTATGATACCATAGCGAGGGTTGTGGTCAGTAGANAGAGCGATACCGACACCNCGTATCTCTTCAGGGTACTTTTCTGAATTGAAGGGCGCCATTACNCCAGAATCTGCCAACCCAGTTTCTATATGGACCCTGCCTTGAACCTGCTTGTCATACTTTTCGTAAATAGGTTCTCTACTAGCCATATTCTCATGAGACATTATCTTTAGAAGAACCTCATTNTAATTTGTAGGTGGGGTAAGAGAAGGCTCAGAAAAGTTGTTCATTGGATCCTCAAAAACCCGGTCATATAAAAANCCNTTAGTAACCTCNGTTGCAGATGCATTCACTATTTCTTCTGAACCATCATGAACAATGTATTGCCCATCTGATCTTATCTTTCCAATNACCGANGCTTGAGCACCGGCACTCACACCAGGAAGATCAAAGACCTTATTATAATGATCAACAATAAGAGGTGTCAAATTGGGTGGGCAGACCCACATAAATCGCTCTTGAGTTTCACTACACAGATATACCGATGAATGTAGATTATCCATTCCTATGTGAATTTTATCCATCCAAACNTCTGACCCGTATCCAGAGGTTTCTGCTAGCTCAACACTTGCGCACGCAACACCACCTGCCCCAAGATCTTTAAATCCAACTTGTGATATTAGCCCTTTCGACCTAAGCGTCTCAAAAAGAGCATAAGTTGANTTCAGAAGATGTCGCTCAAGGAAGGCNTTTGGTTCTTGTACCGCACCTTTATTCTGNTCTTTCTTTTCTTCTTCCAATTCAAGAGAGGCAAAGCTTGCACCGCCAAACCCACTATTATCTGTTGGTTTCCCAATAAGGATAAGGTCATAATTGTTGGCATTTTNAGGGGCATAAGAATGAATTATATCATCCTCNCTCACAACTCCTAAGGTCACTAGGGTCACCAGGCAATTCTCATTATAGCCTTCATGATAGTAGAGATCTCCTCCAATATTCGGGATACCTAGAGGGTTGCCATAGCCTGCAATACCCGATACTACACCATCATGTATATACTTTGTTTTATTCTTTTCAATAGCGCCAAATCGAAANGAATCCGTACAGGCGATNACTTCTGCTCCCATGCACATGACNTCTCGGACGTTTCCCCCAACCCCNGTAGCAGCCCCTTCATACGGGACTATCTGAGAAGGGTGATTATGCGATTCGTGGCTCATGACTATGCACCATCTGTCTCCATTTTTATCACTGGCAATTGATATAACGCCCGCATCTTCTTTTGCCCCTAGGACAACATCAGGACCTTCAGTTGTAAATTGTTTTAAATGTGTCCGACTACTTTTATAACTGCAATGCTCTGAGCCTTGAATGGAGAATAAGACCAGTTCGGCAAGGGATGGGGCTCTCCCAAGCATTTCATTTTGAACCTTTAAAGCCTCCTCAGGGGCAAGCGGGATATTTAGTTCTTTAAGTTTTGTTTGAATCTCACTATTTGAGAGTCCAGTGAAGTCGACTGTCTCTTTAGTAAGCACAATTAACGAATAATGGTCTCGTGGCGTTGGGGCCCAACGGATACGATCTTCACTGAGCAATCAACAGCATCTTCTATAAATGAAATATAGTCTTTTAATGTTTCTGGGAGTGCGTTAAACCCTTTTGTCCAGACCTGATCTGGTAACGTTTTCCAGCCGGGGAGTGATTCATATTTGGGTTTAGCATTGCGGTATTGTGTTAAACTGGCGGGCATTTCAGTTATTTGTTCACCATCAATATCATATGCAGTGCAGACCTTAAGGACTTCAAAACCATTCAAAACATCCAGCTTTGTTAAGGCGATCTCTGTAAGTCCGTTCACTCTTACTGCTTGGCGTACCTGGACCAGGTCCAACCATCCCACCCTTCTTGGGCGACCTGTTGTTGTTCCATATTCTCCACCTTTTTGTCTTAGGTCTTCGGCCTCATCCCCATGGATCTCCGATGGCAATGGGCTTTCTCCAACGCGACTTAGGTAAGCTTTTACAACACCAATTATTCTTCCAATATCACGAAAGCTAACACCGGTACCCGTAGAGATATGACCTGCTGCAGTATTCGATGATGTTGTAAAAGGGTAAACACCATGGTCTACATCTAGGCTAATTCCTTGAGCACCTTCAAACAGTATTGATTTTCCTGCCTTTAAGGCATCATATAATTCAACAGAGGTATCATGAATGTACGGTTTTAGCTGTTCTCCATAACTCAAGTAGGAATCATAGATCTCTTCTTCTTCTATATCTAGAGACCTTTCGAGTGTTCTTTCTATCAGTCCTTTTGCAAACGAGTAGCCCTTCTCAAGCTTCTCTTTTAAAACCTTTGGTTCTAAAAGATCGATGGTCCGGATACCATTGCGAAACATTTTATCTGCATAAACAGGAGCGATGCCTCGTCGTGTACTGCCAGCAGCCAGTTCTCCTTGATGTCCAGATAGTGCCCCATCCAAAGATATATGGTATGGCATTATAACGTGTGCGCGGTCGCTTACCATAAGTTTTGGCTGGATACCCTTTCCTTTTATATAACGTATTTCATCTAGAAGAGCTTTTGGATCTACAACGACTCCATTGCCAATGATTGACATAGGTTCACCATATATTATGCCCGAAGGTATTAGGTGTAGCTTAAAAGTGTTGCCATTAACGATAACTGTATGACCAGCGTTATTTCCACCGTGAAAACGAACGACATAATCTGACTCTCCGGCAAAAAAGTCAGTGATCTTGCCTTTTCCTTCATCACCCCACTGGGCTCCGACAATAGCTGTTATCTTTGATGAGTTTTTAGTCACTAAGTGAAATGGAAATACAGTTCAATATGTGAATTAGGTACGATAAATCAGATGAAAATCATTGGGAAGGTTACACTCAAAA